>NZ_PSVQ01000026.1:0-50512 GCF_002932395.1 Rathayibacter sp. AY1D9 | reverse complement strand
GGCCGGGGTCTCGAGGGGCGGGCTGCGCCCGCTGCTCGATCAGCAGGAGGGCGCCGCTCAGGCCTCGACCCAGGTCCAGGTGCCGGCCGGGCCGTCGACCGAGACCTCGCCGCCGGTGCGCGTCACGGTGAAGACCGTCTCCTCCCCCGTGTCGTGCGCGACGACCCGGACCGGCGTCGCTCCGTCCGGCCCCGGGAACACCCTCAGCTCGAGCCCGTCGAGGTAGTCGTACTCGGCCGAGTCCTGGCGGGCCCCCACCGGGATCACCGCACCCTCGCGCACGTACAGCGGCAGCGAGTCGAAGCCGTGGACCTCACGACGCCACTCCCCCGTCGAGACGGTCCGCTCGCCCGTCCACCAGCTCGTCCACGTCCCGCGCGGGAGGTAGAACTCGACCGTGCCGTCCTCGGTGAACACCGGAGCGACGAGCAGGTCGTGCCCGAGCAGGTACTGCGTGTCGAGGTGGGCGGCGCTGCGGTCGTCCTCGAACTCGAGCGCCATCGGCCGCATGATCGGGACGCCGGTGCTCGCCGCCTCCGCCCCCGCCGCGAAGAGGTAGGGCATCAGCGAGAGCTTCAGCCGGGTGAAGAGCCGGGTGACCTCCACGGCCTCCTCGTCGAACGCCCACGGCACGCGCACCGAGGAGGATCCGTGCAGCCGAGAATGCGAGGAGAGCAGGCCGAACGCGAGCCAGCGCTTGAACACTCCGGGATCGGGCGTGCCCTCGAACCCGCCGATGTCGTGCGCCCAGAAGCCGAACCCGCCCAGGGCGAGCGAGAGGCCTCCGCGCAGGGTCTCGGCCATCGACACGTAGGAGGAGGTGTTGTCCCCGCCCCAGTGCACCGGCAGCGACTGCCCGCCGACCGTGGCGCTGCGGGCGAAGAGGACCGCGCGGCCCTCGCCGAGCTCCTGCTCGAGCACCTCGTGCACCGCGCGGTTGTAGAGCTGGGTGTACCAGTTGTGCATGGCCTCGGGGTCGGTCCCGTCGGCCCAGACGACGCCCTCCGACGGGATCCGCTCGCCGAAGTCGGTCTTGAAGGAGTCGACGCCCTGGCGCACGAGGACGCGGAGCTTCTCCTGGAACCAGGAGGTCGCCTCCGGATTCGTGAAGTCGATCAGCGCCATGCCGGCGACCCACATGTCCCACTGCCAGACGTCGCCGGAGGCCGTTCTGAGCAGGTACCCCTTCTCGCGCCCCTCGGCGAACAGCGGCGAGGCCTGCGCGATGTACGGATTGATCCAGACGCAGGTGTGCAGCCCGCGCTCGTGCAGGCGGGCGAGGATCCCCTCGGGGTCCGGGAAGGTGCGCGGGTCCCACTCGAGGTCGGTCCACTGGAACTCGCGCATCCAGAAGCAGTCGAAGTGGAACGCCGACAGCGGCAGCTCCCGCTCCGCGAAGCCGTCGATGAAGGAGTTCACCGTCCCCTCGTCGTAGCTCGTGGTGAAGCTGGTCGTCAGCCAGAGCCCGTAGCTCCAGGCGGGGACGACGGAGGGGCGGCCAGCGAGACCGGTGTAGCGCCGCAGCACGTCCTTCTTCGTCGGGCCCTGGATCACCAGGTACTCCAGCGCCTCGCCGCCGACCGAGAACTGCACGCGCTCGACCGCCTCGGAGCCGATCTCGAACGAGACGAGGCCGGGATCGTTCACGAGCACGCCGTAGCCGCGGCTGGCGAGGTAGAACGGGACGTTCTTGTAGGCCTGCTCGGAGGAGGTGCCGCCGTCGGCGTTCCACACGTCCACCGTCTGGCCGTTCTTCACGAAGGGGCCGAAGCGCTCGCCGAGCCCGTAGACCAGCTCGCCGACGCCGAGGTCGAGCTGCTCGTGCAGGTAGGCGGCTCCGTCCGGTCCGGTCAGGTAGCCCTGCGCCTTGTGCCCGGACCCGGTGAGGCGCGTGCCGGTCGAGGTGTCCCAGAACTCCAGCGACCAGGGAGCGCCCTGCCTGATCCGGACCTCGAGGTCGCCGGTGCGCAGCACGCCGCCGTACTCCGTCACCTCCGCCGCTCCGACGTCGCCCCCGGCCAGCTCGAAGCCCGGGCGCACCGCCGTCCCGCGCCAGTGCTCGATCCGCACCCGCGCGACCCCCTCGGCCGGCGAGGACACCGTGACCGTGAGCGCCGGCCGGTTGAGGACGTCGCCGCGGCCCTGGATGACCCGGGTCGGGGCGATCACCTCGAGCGAGGTGCCGTCGGTGCGGAGGTCGTACGCCTCCTGCGCGAACAGGGGCGTGAATCCGGCCCGCGTCTGCCAGAACCCGTCGGTGAACTTCATGGGGGTGCCTTTCGATGGCGCGCCGGCGGATCCCGCGAGGGAGGCGCCGACGGAGGGAGAGAGGGCTACTTGACCGCGCCGGCGGTGATGCCGCGGGTGAGGGTGCGCTGGAAGATCAGGAAGAAGATCAGCGTCGGGAGAAGGCCCAGGAGAGCGCTCGCGCTGGTCGTGGTGACGTCCATGATCTTGTCGCCCTGGAGGCTCGAGATCGCGATCGGGACGGTCTGCGTCGCGTCGCTCACCAGGAAGACCAGCGGGATGAGGAACTCGTTCCAGGTCCAGATGAAGAAGAAGATCATCAGCACCGAGAGGGTGGGCCGCGAGATCGGGACGATCACCCGGGTGAGGACCTGCCACTTCGAGGCGCCGTCGAGAGCCGCGGCCTCGAGGATCTCCTTCGGGAAGGTGCCGTAGACGCTCGAGAGCAGATAGGTGCCGAACGCCGACTGGATGACGGTGAAGATGACGATGACCGACAGCTGGGTGTCGTAGATCCCGACCGCTTTGAACATGTAGTACAGCGGGTAGAGCAGGGCCTCCTGCGGGAGCATGTTCGCCAGCAGGAACAGGACGATGATCCAGCTCCGGCCTCGGACCCGGCCGATACCGATCGCGTAGGCGTTCAGCACCGAGAGGGCGACGGCGAGGATCGCGACCGACCCCGAGATGAGGATCGAGTTGCCGAGCTTCTCGGGGAAGTCGACGCGGCTCCAGAAGGTCGAGAGGCCGTCGAAGGAGAGGCCGGTCGGGAAGGCGAGCGGGCCGTTCGCCGAGTACTCCGCGGGGGTCTTGAAGGAGTTGAGCAGGATCAGCAGCACCGGGCTGATGATCACGAGCCCGATCACCACGGCGACGGCGAGGATCACCCAGTCGCCGAGGGTGCGCTTCGTCGTGCCCTTCGCGGGCTTGGCGGGACGGGAGGACGAGAGGTCCGCGTCCTCCGTGCCGGCCTGAGTGAGGGGCAGGGTCTCGATGGCCGACATCAGCGGGCTCCCTCGCTGCGCTCGACGCGCTCCTGGGCGCGGATGAACAGCACGGCGAGGATCACGATGACGATCGTGAGCGCGGTCGCGATGGTGGCGCCGTAGCCCACCTGCTGCTTCTGGAAGAACTCGGTGTACGAGTAGTAGGAGGGGACGATCGTGGAGTCGCCGGGGCCGCCGCGGGTCAGGGCGTAGATCGGGCCGAAGACCTTCAGCGCGGCGATGGTGCAGGTGAGGGTGACCACGAAGATCTCGGGCCGGATGATCGAGACCGTGATCCAGCGGAAGCGCTGGAACCAGTTCGCCCCGTCGAGCTCCGCCGCCTCGTAGAGCTCGGGGTCCACGCGCTGCAGCGCCGCCATGAAGATGACGACCGGGTAGCCCAGCTGCACCCAGATCATCACGACCATGATCGAGAGCATCGCGGTGTCCGGCTTGCCGAGCCAGTCGTGCGAGAGGGAGCCGAGCCCGACGGCCTCGAGGATCGAGTTCAGCGCGCCGTTGTCGGGGCGGAGGATCCAGCCGATGACGATCGCGGCGATGACGGTCGGCAGGATCTGCGGCAGGTAGTAGGTGGCGCGGAGGAAGCTCGCCAGGCGCCCGCCGAACTTCTTGCCGACGAGATCGAAGAGGATCGCCGCGAGCAGGAGTCCGAGGATCGTGGGGACGATCACCATCGCGATGATCATGTAGACCGAGTTGAGGAACGAGGTCCAGAACTGGTCGTCGCCCATCAGCTCGATCCAGTTGTCGAGGCCGATGAAGATCGGCGGCTTGATGCCGCGCCAGGACGTGAAGCTGATGTAGACGTTCCAGATCAGCGGGATCAGCACGATGAACGTGAAGAGCACGAACCCGGGGATCAGGTAGAGCCAGTAGCCGCCGGAGCGCTTCTCGCGGGGCGGCGTCGTGGGAGGCGGCGCGCTCTCCGCGCGACGAGGTGCTGTCGTCGTCATGGGTACTCCTAGGTCGGACGGGGTCGTGGGTGTGCTGCCGCGGGATGCCGCTCCGGTACGGAGGCGACGGCGTGTCGCGTACCGGAGCGGCATCCAGCGGGGGGGGTGAAGGCTCGGCGGTGCTCGTGCGACCCCGTCGAGGAGTCGCCGTCACCTCACTGGGTCTTCCGCTGCCGTTCCGCGCCTGCAGGCGCGGGGCCGGCCGCCGTGGCCGACATCACGTGACGCTTCCGCGTCACGTGATGTCGGCGACTCCGTCGTCGTACTTGGCCTGGAGGTCGGAGAGCATGGCGGACTCGTCGGAGGAGCCGTTGATGAGCTCCTGCGTGGCGGCGACCAGGTCGTCGTAGAAGGTCGCGGTGGGCCAGTCGGGGTAGAAGGAGAGCTGGTCGCCGTCGACGACCGTCTTCCACTGGGAGAGCAGCGCCTTGCTCTTCTCGTCGGTGATGGCGCTCTCGTCGACGACCAGCGGGATGCCTCCGTTGTTGCCGATGAGGTTCTGGATCTCGGGTCGCATCGTGATGTCGATCCACTTGTAGGCGAGGTCCTTGTTCTTCGCCGTCTCCGGGATCACCCAGTGGTTGCCGGCGGAGCCCATCGTGAACTCGGCACCCGGGAAGAGGAACGTGTCCCACTCGAATCCGGTGATCTCGGTCTTGAAGCGGCCGAACCACCAGGAGCCCGAGAAGAAGATCGGGTACTCGCCCGAGATGAACGCCGTGCCCGCGTCCTCCGCCTTCAGCCCGGAGGCGTCGGCCGAGAAGTAGCCCTTGTCGACGTAGGTCTTCAGCTGGTCGGCCGCGTAGCTCCAGGCCGCGTCCTCGAAGTCGACCTCGCCCGTGTAGGTCTGGTAGTCGGTGATCCAGGAGCGGTCGGCCTTCAGCAGCGCGAGCTGGTAGAAGAGCTGCTGCAGCGGGTACTCGGCGCCGGCCTCGGCCAGCGGGGTGATCCCCTTGGCCACGAAGGCGTCGAGGACGGCCGTGAACTCCTCGTAGGTGGTGGGGACCTCGAGGCCGTTCGCGGCGAAGGCGTCCTTGTTGTAGTAGACGAAGGTGAACTCGCCGTAGTTGGGGATGCCGTACCAGGAGCCGGAGCCCATGATCCCGTTCTCGTCGTACTTCGCGGTGGTCTGCAGCGCGCCGGGGATCAGCGAGTCCCAGCCGTAGAACTCGACCGCCTCGTCGAGGTTGGTGAGCAGGCCCTGGCTCGAGAGGAGCCCGCTGGTCGCGTTGCCCTTGTTGTACTCGACGACGTCGGGCGCCGAGTTGGAGTTGAAGATCTGGCTGGCGCCGGTGCGCAGCTGCTCGAAGGCCTTGAACTCGTACGCGATCTCGGCCCCCGTCTCCTGGGTGAAGATGTCGCGGGCGGCGAGCCAGGCGA
This sequence comes from Rathayibacter sp. AY1D9, assembly GCF_002932395.1. NCBI lineage: Bacteria > Bacillati > Actinomycetota > Actinomycetes > Micrococcales > Microbacteriaceae > Rathayibacter > Rathayibacter sp. AY1D9. Next base: position 44,925 of record NZ_PSVQ01000026.1, on the reverse strand, counting down.
TGCCGCGGTCGCTGTCGGGCGTCTCGAAGTCCCAGAGCGTGAGGGTGCGGCCGGCGCCGTCGACTGTGGTCGAGAGCGCGTCGGAGCCGGCGTCGGAGCCGCCACCGGAGCAGGCGGCCAGCGCGAACATCGCGCTGAGGCCGACTCCGCCGGCGAGGAGGTTGCGCCGGCTGAGACCGGCGGTCGGGCGGTGGAAGGCGGAGCGGGATCGGAGCGACATTGCGGTGGTTCTCCTTCGAACGGTGCGGTGGTGCTGCGGAGGTGGTGCAGGGAGCGCTCTCTCGCGGGGGCGTGGTGTCGAAGCGTTTCGACAGTGCGCAGAGCCGGAGCGGGCGGGAAGAGGGTGGAGGACTAGAGGGAGGCCGGCGCGAGAGTGCCGGACGGGACCGCCGGCACCGGAGCGCCGGTCGGAGCGACCGCGAGGGATCCGCGGTCGACGTAGGAGGGCGGGAGCAGCTCGACGCCGACGGTGCGGCCGGAGTCGATCTGCTGGAGGGTCCGCGCGACGGCCGCTCGGCACATCGCGTCGAACGGGAGGGGAAGACTGCTGGTGGGGACCGGGAGGGCGCCGCCGTCGTAGCTGGCGCAGGCCGCCAGGATCGACAGGTCGCCGGGGACGGAGAGGCCGCGCTCGAGGACGCGCTCGATCGCCGCCTCCGCCACGGGCTCGTTGCAGTGCAGCACGAGCGCGGTGGGCGGGACGGGTGCGGCGAGGATCGCGTCGATCGCGGCCTGTGCGCTCGGGCGGCCGATGTGCGGGCGCTCGACCGCGATCTCGACTCCGAGCGCTGCGGCCTCGGCGCGGAACGCCTCGTCGAAGCGGCGGACGAAGCCGGCGTTGCGGTCGGTGTAGGACTGCGGGTGCTCGAGCAGGCCGAGCGAGCGGTGGCCCAGCTCGGCGAGCCGGCGGACGCTCTGGCGGGCGGCCTCGGCGAAGTCGAGGTCGACGCAGGCGAGATCGTGGGAGTCGGCGGGCACGCCGATGAAGGTGGCGGGGACCCCCGCCGCGCGGATCAGCTCGGCGCGGTCGTCGTCGTCGTCGACGCCCATCAGGACGATGCCGTCGACGAGCGAGGAGGAGGAGACGCGCCCGATGCCGCTGGAGGCCTCGTCGGTGACGAGCAGCAGGACGTCGTAGTCCGACTCCCGGGCGCGCTCGAGCACCTCGGTGACGAAGCGCATGTGGGTCGGCAGGTGCAGCTCGCCGCGCATCGGGGCGGAGAGCGCGAGGATGTGGGTCCGCGCCCCGGCGAGCATCCGGGCTCCCGCGTGGGGCCGGTAGCCGAGCTGGCGCACCGCGTCGTCGACGCGCTGCCGGGTGGAGGCGGCGATCGAGCGCTTGCCGGAGAGGGCGTAGGAGACGGTGCTGATCGAGACCCCGGCAGCGCGGGCCACGTCGTGGATGGTCGCCATGGCTCCTCCTGCCGGACGTCGTCGTCGGTCGCGGTCGAGCTTCGAAGCGCTTCGACCGGTCGTGCTGGAGCGACTGTACGCACAGTCGAAGCGCTTGCGCAAGCGATCCTCGCGACGACCTCCCCGGGCGCCGGCCCGCTCCGCGAGCGGTTCCGCGGCACGAACGGGCGGCACCCACGATCGGCCGGAGGGCGACGCGCCGGGCCTTCCGCTCGTTGCGCCTCCCGACCCTCAGGGGATATGTTGGGCTCAACAACAATTCGGCGACGTCGCCGGAAAGGATTCGGATCCCATGTCCCTGACCCCCACCCGCGCCGACAAGTTCTCGTTCGGCCTCTGGACCATCGGCTACAACGGGACGGACCCGTTCGGCGGCCCGACCCGCGGGCCGCTCGACGTCGTCCACGCGGTCGAGAAGCTCGACGAGCTCGGCGCGTACGGCCTCACCTTCCACGACGACGACCTGTTCGCCTTCGGCTCCACCGACGCCGAGCGCCAGACCCAGATCGACCGCCTCAAGGGCGCGCTGGAGTCCACCGGCCTCGTCGTGCCGATGGTCACCACCAACCTCTTCAGCGCCCCGGTCTTCAAGGACGGCGGCTTCACCTCGAACGACCGCGACGTCCGCCGCTTCGCGCTGCGCAAGGTCCTCCGCAACATCGACCTCGCCGCCGAGCTGGGCGCGAAGACCTTCGTCATGTGGGGCGGCCGCGAGGGCGCCGAGTACGACTCCGCTAAGGACATCCGCGCCGCGCTCGAGCGCTACCGCGAGGCCGTCAACCTGCTCGGCGACTACGTCACCGACAAGGGCTACGACATCCGCTTCGCCATCGAGCCCAAGCCGAACGAGCCCCGCGGCGACATCCTGCTGCCCACGCTCGGCCACGCGATCGCGTTCATCGACTCCCTCGAGCGCCCCGAGCTCGTCGGCGTGAACCCCGAGGTCGGCCACGAGCAGATGGCGGGCCTGAACTTCACCGCCGGCATCGCCCAGGCGCTGTACCACGGCAAGCTCTTCCACATCGACCTCAACGGCCAGCGCGGCATCAAGTACGACCAGGACCTGGTCTTCGGCCACGGCGACCTGCACAACGCGTTCTCGCTCGTCGACCTCCTCGAGAACGGCGGCCCCGGCGGCGTCCCGGCCTACGACGGCCCGCGCCACTTCGACTACAAGCCCTCGCGCACCGAGGACGAGACCGGAGTCTGGGACTCGGCCGCCGCGAACATGCGCACCTACCTGCTGCTCAAGGAGCGCGCCGCGGCCTTCCGCGCCGACCCCGAGGTGCAGGAGGCGCTGGCAGCCGCGAAGGTCGCCGAGCTCTCCACCCCGACGCTGAACGAGGGCGAGTCGTACGACGACCTGCTCGCGGACACCGCCTCGTACGAGTCGTTCGACGCCGACGCCTACCTCGGCGGCAAGGGCTTCGGCTTCGTGCGCCTGCAGCAGCTGGCCACCGAGCACCTGCTCGGCGCCCGCGGCTGACCCGCACCCTCTGAGCCCGCGGTCAGCCGCGGGACGACCTGAGACGGACGAGATCCCCTGCACCGGCACGGGATCTCGTCCGTTCTCCTGCATCCGGCCCGGTTCCGCACCGGACGCCCGAACCCGAATCCCCCAACGAAAGAGGACAGCGATGACGCTCGTCGCAGGGATCGACTCGTCGACCCAGAGCTGCAAGGTGGTCGTCCGCGACCTCGACACCGGCGCCGTGGTGCGCACCGGCCGGGCGAGCCATCCGGACGGCACCGAGGTCGATCCGGCCGCGTGGTGGGAGGCGCTGCAGCTCGCCCTCGCCGACGCCGGCGGGCTCGACGACGTCGCCGCGATCTCGGTCGGCGGCCAGCAGCACGGCATGGTCGTCCTCGACGAGAGCGGCGCCGTCATCCGCCCCGCTCTGCTCTGGAACGACACCCGCAGCGCGCCCGCCGCCGCCGCGCTCATCGAGGAGCTCGGAGCCGGGGCCTGGGCGGAGCGGACCGGATCGGTGCCGGTCGCCTCCTTCACCGCCACCAAGCTCCGCTGGCTGCGCGACGCCGAGCCCGAGAACGCCGCCCGTGTCGCCGCCGTCGCGCTCCCCCACGACTGGCTGACCTGGCGCCTGCTCGGCTACGGCCCCGACTCCGCCCGTGGTCCGCAGCTCGACGCGCTCACGACCGACCGGTCCGACGCGTCCGGCACCTCGTACTGGGGAGCGGACGGCTACGACCTCGACCTGCTCGAGCGCGCCCTCGGCCACCGCCCGCTGCTCCCCCGCGTGCTCGGCCCCTCGGAGGAGGCGGGCCGCACCGAGAGCGGACTCGTCGTCGGCCCCGGCGCGGGCGACAACGCGGGCGCCGCGCTCGGCCTCGGCGCCGGCCCCGGCGACGTGGTCGTCAGCATCGGCACGAGCGGCACCGTCTTCGCCGTCACGGACGACCCGGTGCGCGACGCCTCCGGGACCGTCGCCGGCTTCGCCGACGCGAGCGGGCGCTTCCTGCCGCTGGTCGCGACGCTCAACGCCGCGCGCGTGCTGGCCTCGACCGCGACCCTGCTCGGCAGCGACTTCGACGAGTTCGCCGCACTGGCGCTCGAGGCGGAGCCGGGTGCCGACGGCCTCGTGCTCGTCCCCTACTTCGAGGGCGAGCGCACGCCGAACCTGCCGGACGCGACCGCGAGCCTGCACGGGATGACCATCGCCTCGACCACGCGCCCGAACCTCGCCCGCGCGGCGATCGAGGGCATGCTCTGCGGACTGGCCGACGGCCTCGACGCCGTTCGCACCCAGGGAGTGGAGGCGCGGCGCATCCTCCTCATCGGCGGAGCCGCGCAGAACCGCGCCGTGCAGCTCGCTGCATCGCAGGTGTTCGACGTGCCCGTGCAGGTGCCGACGCCCGGCGAGTACGTGGCCGACGGTGCCGCCGTGCAGGCCGCCTGGGCGCTGACAGGATCGCGTCCGACGTGGACCGTCACCTCGGTGGCCGAGCCCGCGCCGGACCACCGCCCGGTGATCCGCGAGCAGTACGCGGCCGCCCGCGCCTGAGAATCCGGCCCCGGCCCTCATCCCGGGCCGGGGCCGCTCCGCAAGCCCCAGTGGACGGGGAGCGGAATCGCGCTACTCTCATTACTCAGCCAGCTGACTAATGGAGGAGCGACATGACCGCCACACGAACCCCCGACCGCGCCGACCGGATCCGCCAGGTCGTCGTCGCCGTGAGCGCGGTGCTCGCCCTCATCGGCTCGTTCATCGGCTCGGGCGCCGCTGGCGGCACCCAGATCCAGAACGCGGCCGGCGGCGCCCTGACCGCGTCCTCGACCCCCATCGCTCCCGACGGCCCCGCCTTCGCGATCTGGAGCGTCATCTACACCGGCCTCATCGCCTACGCGATCTGGCAGTTCCTGCCCTCGCAGACCGCCCGCACCCGCCACCGCCGGCTGGGCTACTGGGCCGCCGCGAGCCTCCTCCTGAACGCCGCGTGGATCCTGGTCGTCCAGGCCGGCTTCCTGACGCTCAGCGTCGTCGTGATCGCCCTGCTGCTCGCCGTGCTCGCGCGCATCTTCGTGATCCTGCGGACCACCCGGTCGGCCGGAGTGGTCGACGCGATCGTGACGGACGGCACCTTCGGGCTCTACCTCGGCTGGGTGTGCGTGGCCACGGCCGCGAACGTCACCGCCGGGCTCGTCGGCGCGGGAGTCGGCAGCGCGGACGGTCCGGGCGCCGCGGTCTGGGCGGTCGTCGTCCTCGCCGTCGCCGCGCTCGTCGGACTCCTGATCGCGGTCACCGGCCGCGGCCGCATCGCCCCGATGCTCTCGCTCGTCTGGGGACTCTCCTGGGTCGCCGTCGGCCGCTTCGCCGGCGAGCTCGTCTCGGTCCCCGCCGGGATCGCCGCGCTGGTCGCCGCCGCCGTGGTGCTGGTGGTCACCCTCCTCGTCCGCGCCACCGCGGGACGCCGGGTCAGCGCCGCCTGACCCCTGCGCGACGAAGGCCGAGAGGCCGGGACAGCCCTGGTCCGGGGCCGCCCGGCCTCTCGGCCTCCGTCGTGGTGGCGGATCAGGTGATCAGCGTGTCGACGTACTCCCGGTTCTCGTCCATCCACGCGGCGAGGGCGGCGGAGCGGTCGTCGGCCCCGTCGTTGAACAGCGCGTTCTCGAGCGAGTAGAGCGTCTTCGAGTCCATCCGGAAGTCGCGGATCCAGCGGCTCATCGTCGGGTAGTCCGCGTCGAACGCGGCCGAGCCGAAGGAGTGGATCCCCTCCGCCTGCCCGAGCAGGCCCTTCGGGTCCTCGAGGTCCTTGACCGGGAAGGCGTCGTAGGCCCAGTGCGGGCGCCAGAGCGTGACGGCGATGTTCTCGCCCGCGGCGGTCGCGCTCGAGAGCTCCTGGAGCATGGCCGGCGTCGACGAGGTGAGGTAGTCCATCCCCTCCAGGCCGTAGCCGGGGATGACGTCCTCGGTCGTCGTCTTGTTGAGACCGGAGCCGGGCTCGATGCCGATCAGGCGGTTCCCGACGACGCCCGGGTCGGCGGCGAGCTCCTCGAGGGAGTCGATCGGGGCGTCCTCGTTGACCGCGATGGTCAGCTTCGCCTCGTCGTTCCACGCGCCCAGGTCGACGATCGAGTCGCCGTACTGCTCGACGTACCGGGCGTGGGTGAGCGGCAGCCAGGTGTCGAGGGCGAGGTCGTAGTCGCCGGTCGAGAGGCCCTGGAAGCCGGGGGCGACGTCGGCGTTCTGCAGGGTCACGTCGTAGCCCTGCTCCTCGAGCACCGCCTCCCACAGAGCGGAGACGGCGATCCCCTCGTCCCAGCCCTGGAACACGGCGACGGTCACGTCGGTGCGGTCGCCGTTGTCGACGGAGGCGGCGGTGGCGGGAGCGGCGAGGGTCGCGGCCCCGAGGGACGCGACCAGGCCGATCGAGACGACGCCGACGGCCGAACGAGTCGCCACGACGGCGCGGCGGTTCTTCGCCCGGGCGACCCTCGCCGGCGAGGGCGAGCCCAGCGCGCCGGTCATCCGGTCGAGGACGACCGCGAGGATCACGACGGAGATGCCCGCCTCGAAGCCGAGCGCGACGTCGATCCGGTTGAGGCTCGCGACGACGTCGCCGCCCAGCCCTCCGGCGCCGACCATGCCCGCGATGACGACCATCGAGAGCGAGAGCATGATGACCTGGTTGAGGCCCGCCAGGATCGAGGGCAGCGCCAGCGGCAGCTGGATCTGCCGGAGGATCCGCCACTTCGAGGAGCCGAACGACTCCCCCGCCTCGACGAGCTCCGGGTCGACGCCGCGGATGCCCAGCTCGGTGAGCCGGACGCCCGGCGCCATCGCGAACACGATGGTCGCGACGATGCCGGGCACCACTCCGACCCGGAACAGGACCAGCGCGGGGATCAGGTAGACGAAGGCCGGCATCGTCTGCATCAGGTCGAGCACGGGCCGGATGACCGCGGAGGCCGTGCGGTTGCGCGCGGCGAGCACGCCCAGCGGCACGCTCAGCGCGATGGCGATCACGGAGGCGACGAGCACCAGCGCGAGGGAGTCCATCGCGTTCTCCCACTGGTCGACCCCCACGATCAGCAGGAGCCCCACGGCGGTGCCGGCCGCGAAGACCCAGCCGCGGACGGCGTAGGCCAGTACGGCGAGGAAGGCGACGATCACCCAGAAGGGCGGCGTGGCGAGGACGAGGTCGACGCCGGAGTAGAGGGCGCCGAAGACGGTGCGCAACAGGTCGAAGACCGGCTGGAAGGTCTGCGTGAGGACATCGACGGCACCCTCGGCGAGGGCGCCGAGCGGGAGGCGGAATCCGAGATCGGTCATCGTGCACCTCCGTCCGCCGCGAGGACGGCATCGTCGACGGGGCCTCCGGTCGCGTGCAGGGTCGCGGTGACGACCTCGGTCGAGACGGTGGCGGGCGGCTCGATCACCGGGTGCTCGCCGGTGCGGGCGGGCACGTTGCCGAGCGCCGCGAGCAGGGTCACCCGCGGGATCGCTCCGAGCAGACGGCCGTCGGCGTCGACCACGGCGACCGGCAGCGCCGACTCGACGGCGGGCTCGATGACCTCGCTGAGGGCGGTGTCCGGACCGACGGTGACGACGTCGGAGGTGAGGACCGCCGAGAGGTCGCCGGTGCTCCGGCGCACCTGCTCGATCACGTCGCGGTCGCGGACCGTGCCCAGCAGGCGGCGTCCGCCGCCGACCACGAACGCGGCCGAGGTCTGCAGGTCGCGCATGCTCCGCAGCGCGGCGCGGGGACCGGCCGCCAGGGTGACCACGGAGCGGGCGGGCTCCATCACGGCGGAGGCGGTGAGCACACGGGCGCGGTCGACGTCCTGCACGAACTGGGCGACGTAGTCGTTCGCCGGGTCGGTGAGGATCTCCTCCGGGGTGCCGATCTGGACGATGCGGCCGTCGCGCATCACCGCGATGCGGTCGCCGAGGAACATGGCCTCGTTGAGGTCGTGCGTGATGAAGACGATGGTCTTGCCGAGCTCGTGCTGCAGCTCGATCAGCTGCTCCTGCATCTCGCGGCGGATCAGCGGGTCGAGTGCCGAGAACGCCTCGTCCATCAGCACGATGTCGGTGTCGGCGGCGAGCGCCCGGGCGAGGCCGACGCGCTGGCGCATGCCGCCGGAGAGCTCGTCGGGCATCTTCTCGTGCCAGCCGGCGAGACCGGCGCGCTCGACCGCGAGCAGGGCCCGCTCGCGGCGCTCGGCCGCGGGGACGCCCCGGATCTCGAGCGGGTACGCGACGTTGTCGAGCACGGTGCGGTGCGGGAGGAGCGCGAAGTGCTGGAACACCATCGACACCGACGAGCGGCGCACGCGGCGCAGCTCCGCCTCGGAGACGCCGGTGATGGTGGAGCCCTCGATCAGGACCTCGCCCGCGGAGGGCTCCTGGAGCCCGTTCAGCATGCGGATCAGGGTGGACTTCCCGGAGCCGGAGAGGCCCATCACGACGAAGATCTCGCCGCGGCGCACGGTGAAGGACGCGTCGATCACCGCGGCCGTGCCGAGTCCGGCGAGCTCGCCGCGGTCGGCGCCCTCGCCCAGTCGGCGGACGACCTCGTCGGGCTTCCGGCCGAACACCTTGAAGAGGTGGCGGGCCTCGAGAGCGGGGGTCGCGGGATCGGCGCCCGCCTCGCTCCGGGGCTCGCTGATGATCTGCTGGTTCTGGTGCACGTACACTCCGTCGGCGCGCAGGGACGACGCCCTGCGCTCATCTCGTGGTGCCGGGTCGGGAGCGTGGGACAGCCGTGCGTCGAGCCTCCGCGTGCGTCCCGCCGCTCAGCGCGGCAGGGGGTGGAGGCGAGAGCGTCCGAGGCGGCCTCGGGGCCGCCTCCACTCCCGTTGACCGTACGATCGCGGCGCGTCCTGGGGGGACGCCGTGCGAGCGCGGACCGGTTCATCGGGGCCCGTGAGGACCGCCGACCACGGTAGCCGCGGAGCCGCCGAGGGGCAAACGTCGGACAATTGCGGGGGCGGGTCCAGGGGTGGTGATGAACCGATCGGCGCGAGCGAATGTGCTGGTCGGAGCTGGTTTCCGGAGTGTTGCGCGATCGTTACCGTGATGGCGCGGCCGGCGGCGCTCGTTCCGGCCGGTCTCCATCCGCCGCTGCTCGACCGGCGAGGAGGCCCCGCAGCTCAGACGGTGGTCTCGCCCGCCGGGCCCGAGGGGGCCGCCGCGCCGACTCCACTGACGGGCTCGCCCTGCCAGGACACGAGCGTCCACGCGTCGCCCGAGCCCTCGAGGACGACGACGCCGGTGTTGTCGAGCAGGTGGTCGGCGATGAAGCGCGCATCGAGGTCGAGGGAGCGCAGACCCGCCCAGCAGCGGATGGCCGCGCCGTGGCTGATCAGCGCGACGACCTCGTGCCCGAGCGCCTCCGCCTCCGCCACCACCGCGTCGTAGCGCGCCGCGAACTCGTCGCCCGTCTCGCCGCCCGCGAGCCGGATCGACGTCTCGCCGCCGGCCCAGCGGAAGACCGTGCCCATGTACTCCTCGACCGCCGCCCCGTCGCCGCGCATCTCGAGCCCCGCGGCAGCGACCTCGCGGATGCCGTCGCGCTCGATCGGCTCGAGCCCGAGGGCCGCGGCGAGAGGGGCGGCCGTCTCGTGGGTGCGGACCATCGTCGAGACGAGCAGCGCGCCGATCCCCTCGCCGGCGAGCCGACCGGGCAGTGCCGCGGCCTGGGTGCGGCCGAGGTCGGTGAGCCCGGGTCCGGGGATGCGGGTGTCGAGGAGCCCGGCGACGTTGGAGGGGGTCTGGCCGTGGCGGATCAGGAGGAGGCGCATCCGCCCACGCTAACCGCGGAGGCTGGGCTTCCGGGGCGCGCGGTCGCGCTCGCTCCCGCCGTTGTGCGGCGAGTGCGGCGCTGTCACGATGTGCGGGGACGCTCCCGGACCGGGAGCCGCAGACGGACGGGACGGGCGGACATGGCTTCCGAAGACGGTTTCTCGAAGGACGAGCGCGCGGCGATGAAGCAGCGCGCGGCCGAGCTGCGGGCGGAGGCGAAGCGGCAGAAGAGCGCCGACAAGGCCGACGCCGACCGCAGGGACGCGGAGGCCGCGATCGCCGCGATGACCGACGAGGAGCGGCCGATCGCCCAGATGCTGCACGACGTCGTCGGCGAGACCGCTCCCGACCTCCTCCCGAAGACCTGGTACGGCTTCCCCGCCTACGCGCGCTCCGACGGCAAGGCGATCGTCTTCTTCCAGCCCGGCGCGAAGTTCGGCACGCGCTACTCGACCCTCGGCTTCCAGGACGGCGCGCAGCTCGACGACGGCACGATCTGGCCGACCGCCTACGCGCTCGTCTCCGCCGACGCCGAGACGCGCGCCGCCGTCACCGAGCTGGTCCGCCGCGCGGCCGGGGCCTGACCCTGTGGCGCACGTCTACGACGAGATCGACGAGAGCCTCGCCTCCTGGATCCACGAGCAGCCGATGTGGTTCGTCGCCACCGCGCCCCTCGCCGCGGACGGGCACGTCAACATGTCGCCGCGCGGCCACGACTCGTTCTCGATCCTGGGCCCGCGGCGAGTCGGCTGGGTCGACTACACGGGCAGCGGAGTCGAGACGATCGCGCACCTGCGCGAGAACGGGCGCGTGTGCCTGATGTTCGCGTCGTTCGGATCGCGTCCGCGCATCGTCCGCCTGCACGGCACCGGCTCCGTGCACCTGCCCGGTTCGGAGGCATTCACCGAGGTCGCGGAGCAGCACCCCGAGCACCCGAGCACCCGCGCGGTCGTCACCGTCGAGCTCACCCGCATCAGCGACGCGTGCGGCTGGGGCGTGCCGGTGATGGAGCCGGTCGGCGAGCGCGACCTGCTCCTCCTCCAGGCCGAGAAGAAGGGCCCCGACGGCATGGCCGAGTACCGCGCCACGCGGAACGCGGTCAGCATCGACGGGCTGCCGGGCTACCCGCTGGACTGAGCGGCGGGGAGCGGCGGAGGCACGACGCGCACGGGTCTCCCGACCGGCTCGAGCAGGGTCTCAGTGATGACGGGGAGCGGGTTCGACCCGGTGGGGCGGGAGTCGACGGACAACCGAGCCGTCGGCACTCCCGCAGCAGACAGGACGTCCTCGGGGAGCGGCTCTGCCGGTCGCTGGATCCCTTCGGCAGCCTCTTCTCGGTGATGCGAGGGCCGCCCGACGACGCGGCGTCGACCAGACCGTCGCGGTCCGTGACACGGCGGGTCGCGACGGGTCCTGGAGGAGAAGGCGCTGACCCTACTGGCCAGCGCCGGCGGGTCCCTCGCCGACCGTGCGCCGGGCGATCAGCCATCCCTGGCTGGTGGGGCGCAGCAGCTGCGTGATCGAGGCCACCGCCCACACCTCCGGGTGCGCCGGAGTGCCGCGGGCGAGAGAGAGGGTCGAGTGCGCGGACGCGCCCTCGACGGTGCCCGGCGTCACCGTGATGTCGCTGGTCAGGTGCAGAGTCCCGGACGGTTCGGCCGCCCAGATCCTCGTGACGGCCGCCCGGACCGCGTCGTGGCCGGACGCCTCTCCCTGGGCTCCGTCGAGGACCATGTCCTCGGTGGTCAGCGCCAGGTAGCCGTCGACGTCGCGAGCCGTCGCGAGCTCATCGGCTCGGCGGACGACCGCAGCGAGCTGCCGCCGGTCGTCATCGGAGAGGTCGGTCACGCTGAGGGCCCGCCGGGGCGCAGCCATCCGCTGATCTGCGCGACTCTGTCGGGCGAGAAGACCCGCTTCGGAACTCGGCCCTGGACAGCCTTCGCGGGGACGGAGGAGTAGGCCGAACCGGTCTGGTCGGCGTACTGCGCCACCCGGAAGCTCACGGCGAGGCTGCACAGCGCGTAGGCCTCGCTCTCGCTGAGGCCCGACGCCGCATGCAGCCAGGTGATGAGACCGCGGAGGCATTCCACCAGGGCGTCGTCGAGGTTGTCGCTGAACCCGAAGCCGATCCACTCCGTCGCCGTCTCGACCAGTGGTCCGGTCAGCGGCACTGCCCTGTGGAGGTCGTAGCGGATGACGAGTTCCTCGGCGGCCGTCTCGATGGCTGTCTGATCGACGACTCCGTCGCCCTGAACGGCGTGGATGTCGCCGAACCAGACCCGACCACCGGGAGTGAACACCGGGAGGAAGACCGAGCTGCCGGCTGTCAGCGCGTTGACGACGAGGTTGCCGCCGTAGGGGCCCGAGAGGATGGCGCTGGTGGGTTCCTCGCCCGCCGGCTCGGTGCCGATGACCCCGATGAACGGATCGAGGTCGAACTCCACACCGGGGACGAATTCCGCGCGCCGGCGGTCGTCATCGAATCGGAAGTAGTGCAGGTACGGCTCAGAGAAGTCGTGAGGCAGCGCGCCGACTCCGAGCGGGAAGCTGTTCCACCCCCAGTCGAGTGTGCGCAGCGTCTCGATGGTGCACTCGATGACATCGCCAGGGGCGGCACCGGAGACCTCGACAGGTCCGAGCATCGAATACGGGCCCTGCGGGTACTTGTGGCGAAGAGGTTCCCGTTCGGCGAACGTCATCCCGAAGACTGCTTCGTCGCCCCAGTGCGTCCAGGTCGCGGGGAACGACACCCGATCGCCGGAGTCGATGGATGCGACCGGCGGCGCGGTCGGGTCGAGGTAACCGGAGCGGACCGTGCTCGCGGTCGATGGCACGGAGTGGGTTTCGGGCATTTCCTACCTCCGAGAAGTCGAGGGTCCCACTCTGCTCGGGGACGACGGCGTTCGCCTTCGTCATTCGTCGAGTCCTCGACCGCTGACCGCCGCTCGGCGCGACGGGACCGGTTCGCGGAAGCACGCACGAGGACGCTTCGCACACGTCCCCAGGGGATGTACTCCTGGGACCAGTAGTCGGCCCGGATCTTCAGGAGGGGCCCTTCGACGGTGGCAGTCACCGTGATGGAGCGAGGGTCCCGGAGGGTTCCCGCGATGCGTGTCTGCGGGGTCCTTTCGAGCTCGCTCGACAACTGCTCGGGAGTGATTCGCGTCGGGAGGGACGACCGCGAGCAGCCGCCGGCATCCACCGGAGGCGCATTCGACGGTCCCGCTGACGAGCTCGCTCCCCTGTGGACGGTCGATGGCCGAGGCCGCCGACCGCGCTGGTGAGGCTCATCCATGGGTCGGGACGAGAGCGAGCTCCGGGGAGCTCCGGCCGATCCCAGGAGGGGCGGACGTGGAGCGCGGCTGAGGCCTGCTCGATCGACGATCCGATCGGACGGCGTCCACTCCATCGGCCCCGCAGAGATCCCCTGGCCGATCCGCCGCCGCTACCTCCGCTCGTCGACGGCCCGGATCGAGAACAGCTCCTGCGGGGTGCAGTCGAGTGCGTCGCAGATGAGCGTCAGCGTCGTGAAGCGGATCGCGCGGGCGCGGTTGTTCTTGAGGATGGAGAGGTTCGCCAACGTGATGCCGGTGCGGGCAGAGAGGGCGGTGAGGGTCACGCCGCGCTCGGCCAGCACTGCTCCGAGGTGGCAGTCGATCCGGTGCCTCTCGTCGTCGGCGGGCTCAGACAACGCCGTCGACGTCCCGTTCGAGCTTCGCGCCGGCGCGGAACGCCGCCGTCAGGGCGAGGGCCACCACTCCGGCGAGCAGGACGGGGACGGGCCACTGCGGCAGGTTCGTCCCGATGGCCTGGTAGTCGCCGCCGAGGAAGGCGTCGCGCTGCTCGTCGGTCACCCGGCCGGCGGCGAAGAGCAGGCCGATGCCGGAGCTGAGATACAGGCCCGCCGCGGTGTCGGCGAGGCCCTGCGCCACTCCTCCGATCAGCAGGGCGAGGCTCAGACGGCGCCAGTTCGCGAGGACGAAGGGGTCGAACGGGCGTCCGGCCGCGATGCCGCGGAGGACCCGCAGGAGGAAGACCGTGGCGAGGACGATCGTGACCGCCTGGAGGAGGCTCGGCAGCGCACCGAGCAGGCGGAGGGAGAGGGCGGCGTCGGCGAGCGTGGGCGCGGTGCCCTCGCGCGGCTGGGCCTGCAGCAGCTGCGGGAGGCTCCGGAGCGGGAGGCGGCCGTCCGCTCCCCCGAAGACCAGCAGGGTGCGCCCGGTGGTGACCGTCCAAGTCTGCAGGAGCGCGGTGAGCACGGAGAAGACCGCGACGATGAGCAGGACCGCTCTCGCCACCCGGAACACGCGCGGACGCTCCCGGACCGGTCCGCTGGGGATGACACTCGTCATGGCGTGCTCCTTATCGATCATCGATGCTATCGAGTATCGATACTATGCACGCCGGTCCGCCGATGTCGACCCGCGGAGCCCCACCGACCACGGAGACGGCGGGAGGGGTGGTTGCCCGCGGCGAGGAGCCCGATCTAGCGTGGAGGGATGTCGGATGCGAGGGAGCGCGCCGCCCGGTACCGAGCCGGCGCCGCGGGCGAGGAGGAGTCGGAGCAGCCCGCCCTGCCCGAGGATCCGCTCGAGCGGGCCGCGTTCGTCGAGACGGCGATCCAGCTCGCGATCCGGCGCGGCGACTTCGACGACCTGCCGGGATCGGGGAAGCCGCTCCCGGACCTGGGCGCGGCCCACGACTCGGACTGGTGGATCCGTCGCAAGATCGAGCGCGAGAACCTCACCGGGATCGGCCCGGCCGCCTTCCTCCTCCGCGCCGAGGACCGCGCGCTCGACGAGCGCCTCGACCGCCTGCACCGCGAGGAGGAGGTGCGCGCCGAGCTCGCCGACTTCAACACGCGGGTGATCGAGGCGCGCCGCCAGCTGCTGGGCGGGCCGCCCGTCGTCACCCGGCTCCGGGACGTCGACGAGGAGGTCGCCGCCTGGTCGCAGCGGCGCGCCGATCGCGCCGCCGCGGCCGAGGCCCGGGCGGCCGCCGAGCCGGAGCGGTCCCGCCGCTGGTGGTCGCGGCGGCGCTGACGTCCCCGGAAACCGGACAGACCTGCCCCTCCCACTGGGGTCCCGCCCCGGGAAACCGGGCGGGAGCGCGCCTCCGAATCATGCGTGCACATCAAGTCGACCGGAGTCCGCATGCTCACCGCCACCACCCCCGCACGCCTCCCGAGGGCCCACCCCTCGACCCTCGCCGCGCCGCCGCTCGCACTGCTCGAACCCGACTCGGACCGGATGCTCGTCATCCGCGCCGCGGAGGGCGACGACCGCGCGTTCGCCACCATCGTCCGCCGCTACACCGGGCTGCTCCGCGCGACGGCCGCCCGCACCCTCCGCAGCAGCGCCGACGTCGACGACGTGGTGCAGGAGACGTTCCTCGCGGCGTGGACCCACGTGGACAGCGTGATCGACGGCGAGACCATCGCCGGCTGGCTCGTCACGACCGCCCGCCGCCGCAGCGTCGACCGGCTCCGCTCCAGCGTCTCGCGGCTGCGAGCCGAGCTGGACGACGAGTTCCCCGCCTCCGCTGCCGACGACCCGGAGCACGCCGCGCACTGCGGATCGCTCGCCGCCGACGCCAACCGGGTGCTCGCCGCGATGCCCCCGGTTCAGCGCCGCTGCTGGGAGCTGCGCCAGCTGGAGCAGTGCAGCTACGACGCGATCGCGCACGAGCTGGGGCTCACGACCTCGACCGTCCGCGGACTGCTCGCCCGCGCCCGCGGGACCCTCCGCACGGAGCTCGCCCACTGGCGCTGATCCGCGCTGCGGATCTCGGCGCAGGAGACCGGGCGGGGGCCTTCAGCGCAGGAGAACCGGCCCCGCGCCGATCCGCACCCGGAACAGCGAGTACGGGTACGTCCGCAGATCCGTGCCGCCCTGGTAGTCGGCCTGGCGGTGCAGCTGGTTCGCGGTGACGTACAGGTGCTCGTCCGTCGCGATCGACATCGTGTCCGGCCAGAGCAGCCGCTCGTCGTGCACGATCGTCTCCATCGTGCCGTCAGTGCGACGGCGGACGATCGCGTTGTTCTCGTAGCTCGTGGCGTAGAAGCGGCCCAGCGCGTCCGTCTCGAGGCCGTCCGCTCCCCCGCCCTTGTCGCCCTCGTCGACGACGGTCGCCGCCACGTCCTCGTCCGGCACCGACCGGTCGACCAGTGCCGCCGTCGCCACGCTGAACCAGCGGCGGGAGGCGAGCGGGCAGTACCAGAGGCGCTCGCCGTCGGCCGAGATCGCGATGCCGTCGGCGCCCATCGTCACCGGCTGCGGGTCACCGTCGGCCGGGCGCTTCATCAGCACGCGGCCCTCGGCCATCGGCACGAGCTCCGGAGGAGTGAGCGCCTTCGTGCTCGGGTGGTCGTGCAGGCGGCGCCAGGCGGTCCCCGCCTCGAGGTCGACGACGATGATCCCGTTCGGGCCGGAGTCGGCCGAGTCGGTGATGTAGGCGATGCCGCGCCGCAGATCGAAGCGCACGTCGTTGAGGTAGGTGGTCGGCAGGGCGACGTCCGGCTCGAGGAGGATCACCTGCTCGACGGTGTCGGTCGCCAGGTCGACGCGGACGAGCTTGGGGCCGCCCTTCTTCGTCGGCTCGAACATCGGGCTGCCGGTGTCGAGGATCCAGAGCCGGTCGGCCGGATCGACGACGATGCTCTGCACCGAGACGAGGGCGCCGGCGTCGTCGATTCTCGACGGCGTGTTCCAGGCCTCGTCCGGGTAGGGCACCGCCGCTCCGTCGACCAGCTCCACGACCGTGGCCGGGACCTCGTCGCCCCACTTCGGGAAGTTCACGAAGATCCGCCCGGTGTGCGAGACGCTGACGCCGGTGGGCATCGGACCGCTGGTGAAGGCGTGCACGAGCTCCAGCTCGCCGAGCGGCTCGTCGACCGGGCGCGTGCCGCGGGTCTCGTCGGTCGGTCCCCAGAATCCCATGGTGCTCTCGCTGTCCTCCCGCCGGCGCGGGCTCGTGGCGGTCTCGGTGCCGGTCGGGTGCGGAGTCGGTGCCCGCCGCGACCGGTGCTCCTCATCCTGCGCGTCGGCGCCGGTCGGCGGGGAGGAGGTGGCGGACGAGGCGGCGAGCGCCTAGCATCCGGCCGCCGCGGGCGACCCGGGGGCCGCGACCGAGGAGGCGGAGGAGGACCGGCCCGCGTCCGACTTCGGCACGGCCTTCACGAAGGGGCTCAGCATCGGGACGCGGCAGTGCCCGGTGGAGCGGGTCGCCTCGGCGGCCGCTCCCGCCGCCCGCAGTGCACCGCCCCCCGCCGTCGCGCTCACCCGCTGGTCGGCGGGTCGACGGACCGCTGATCCGCCGGCCGTCCGCTTCCGGACATGACCGCTAGAGGGCGTTGCCACTGCGGCCGCTCACCTGCCACGGTCGCAGAGCGACCGACGACGGTCCACCGATCAGAAGGACCGAGGCCCGCACATGGACGACTCCTCTTCGACCGAGACCAGCACGAGCGAGATGACGCCCGAGGTGCTGGCCGCGTTCAGCGACGCCTGGACCCGCCACGACCTCGAAGCGCTGATGAGTCACATGACCGACGACTGCGTGTACGGCGCGTCGGTCGGCCCCGAGCCCGGCCGCACCTGGACGGGCAAGGAGCAGGTCCGCGAGGGATTCGCGCTCATGCTCGCCTTCGACACCGGACAGGAGCGGCACGAGGAGGGGGCTCCCCTCATCGCCGGGACGCGCGGCGCGGCCACCTGGTCCTTCACCGGGACCGGCCCCGACGGCCGACCCCAGGTCACGCGGGGCTGCGACATCTACGAGTTCCGCGGCGGGAGGATCGCCCGCAAGGACGCGTTCCGGAAGGTCTACCGGGCGGACGAGGAGTAGTCCAGGTCGGCCTCCCTCGCGCAGCGGAGCCGGAGCGGCGTCCTCGTACCGGGTGGCCCCGCGCCTGCCCGCGGAGCTGATCGCATGGCTGGCCACGTCGGCGGGCAGCTGGGTCGTCGGTCAGGTGCTCACGACCGACGGCGGGTTCAGCCTGTGACCGGAGCGGCGGCGCAGCGGCTCCGGACCTAGTCGGAGGCGACGGCCCGCACGATGGTGCGGGCGACCTCGAGCACCTCGCGCTCGTGGCTCAGGTGCACCTCGTGCACCGCTCCGGGCCAGGACAGCAGCGGCGCGTCCAGGGCGGCGGCGACGCGCCGATGCACGCGATGCAGGGAGGACCCGGGCCTGCGGTCCGCGGTCACCACGGCCGCGGGGACCGCGGGCAGCTGAGACTCGTCGAAGCCCCGCGCCACCTGCTCCAGACCGGCGGCGGCGGCGGCGAGCCCCGGCAGGTCGACGTCCGCCATCGCGAGAGCGGCCGCGCGCGCGTCCGGGCTCATCGCGTAGCGCCTCGCCGACCGGGCGGCGCTCGTGCGCAGCAGCGCGGACAGCGCTCGGCCGAGCCCCGGCAGCCTCGAGAGCGTCGCCGTCGCCCGGGCCGTCCGCTCCACCTGACGCGCCAGTGCCGTGTCGTTGACGGGCGTCGGGTCGAGGAGCACCAGTCCCGCGACGTCCTCGGGATGATCGCGAGCGAGCAGCATCGCGACGGCACCGCCGAGACTCTGGCCGATCACGACGACCGGACCTGTCCCGAGGCCGGCCAGCACGGCGTGGACGGCGTCGGCGGCGTCGGTCAGTCCGCCGGCGACCTCCGACCCCGCTGTGCCCGGCCTGTCGTAGAGGACCACCCGGCAGCCCGGATCGACGATCAGGCCCTCGACCAGCCCGGGGAAGAAACCGTCGACGGCCTCGCCCCCGCCCGGCAGGAGGAGCACGGCCTGCCCGGACTCACCCCGCACCTGCAGCATCCGGCGAGCCTAGCCGGGGAGCCGTCCGCGACGACGACCGGCGGGGCCGGGCCCGGGGATGATGGGCGCATGGGAACTCGTGGGGCCGGAGTGCTGTGGGTGGTGAGCGCGCTCGCCTACGTGGGAGCGGAGGCGGTCACCGCGTCCGCGTTCCCGGGCTACAGCTACGCACGGAACTACATCAGCGATCTCGGCGTGCCCGAGGTGGGCGTGTTCCAGGGGCGCGCGATCGACTCGCCGCTGCACGCGGTGATGAACGCCGGATTCCTCCTGCAGGGGGCGCTCTACCTCGCCGCCGCCGTCACGACCGTGCGGGCGGCGCGGGGCGGATCGCGGGGGCTGTTCCTCTCCCTCGCCGTGGTCTACGCCGTGGGCATCGCCGTGGTGGGCCTCGTGCACGGGAGCAGCGCCAGTGCGCAGAACGGGATCGGCGGCCTGCACGTGGTCGGCGCCGCGATGGCGATCGTCGGCGGCAACGCGGCCTCGATCGTCGCCGGTGCCGCGGCCCGGCGCGGCCGCGCCCCGTGGGCGCTCGAGACGGTCGGGATCGTGCTCGGTGCGGCCGGCCTGCTCGCGCTGCTGATGCTGCAGGTCGACACCCGCGTGCCCGGCGTCGACCTGCTGCCCGACGGCGTCTGGGAGCGCGCCTCCGTCTACGCCGTCACGGCCTGGCAGCTCGCGACCGGCCTGCGGCTGCTCCGACGGCCGGAGGTGCCGCGGCAGCCGCGGCCTCCTCAGACCGCGGGCAGCGGCGCGCAGGTGCGCAGCGCCGTGCACCGGCTCTTCCAGCTCGGGATCCGGATCCCGGAGGCCCTCTCGGTCGTCGTGTTCGACGACAACCCGTGGAGCGAGCTGGTCACCCCGCCGCTCAGCGTCGTCCGCCAGCCGATCGACATGCTCGCCCGTCACAGCGTCGAGCTCGTCCTCGCCCGCATGCAGGGCCGCCTCCCCGAGGCCCCGCAGCACATCGAGGTGCAGGCCGACCTCGTCATCCGCTCCAGCTGCGCCGCACCCCCGCGGCGCTGATCCTCTCCCCCTCCGAAAGGCACGCCATGTCCGATCCCGTCGTCGTCACCGCGATCTTCACTCCCGCCGAGGGGCAGCGCGACGCGCTCGTCGCCGCCCTCTCCACCGCCATCGCGGAGGTGCACGAGGAGGAGGGCTGCGAGCTCTACGCGATCCACGACTCGCCCGACGGCACCATCGTCATGCTGGAGAAGTGGACGAGCGGCGACCTGCTCGACGCGCACGGCGCCGGCGAGCCGGTCGTCCGCCTCAACGCGGCGATCCGCGGACTCGTCGCCCATCCTCCCGTCGTGACGCGGCTCGTCCCGATCCCGGTCGGCACCTCGCAGCAGGGCGAGCTCTAGCACCCGGGGGCGGGGCCGCTCCGGATCCGGATCGCGCGCCTCCCGCCGGAAACGCGCGCGAAACAGCGGAGGCCTACGGTCGGGAGCGACCCCGCCGCCCCGGCCGCTCCCTGGAGGATCCGCATGCCCCGCCCCGCCTTCCCCGCCCCGCCCAGCGCCGAGCTGCACATCCACCTCGAGGGCACGATCGAGCCCGAGCACATCGTCGAGATGGCGCGCCGCAACGGGGTCGCCCTGCCCACCGAGGATCTCGACGCCCTCCGCGCGCGGTACTCCTTCACCGACCTCGCGTCGTTCCTGGAGCTGCACTACTCGAACCTCACCGTGCTGAAGACGGAGCGGGACTTCTTCGAGCTCGCGACCGGCTACCTCGTCCGGGCGCAGAAGGCGAACGTCCGCCGCGCCGAGATCTTCTTCGACCCGCAGACGCACCTCGGCAACGGCGTCGCGCTCGACACCGTGATGAGCGGGATCACCCGTGCGCTCGGCCGGAGCGAGGAGACCCACGGGATCTCGACGGACCTGATCATGTGCTTCCTCCGCGACCTGGGCGCCGACGCGGCCGACGAGATGCTGACGGCGATCCTCCCCTGGCGCGAGCACATCATCGGCGTCGGGCTCGACTCGAACGAGGTGGGCTTCGGCCCGGAGCTGTTCGTCGACGTCTACGCGCGCGCCGCGGCGGAGGGACTGCGCCTGGTCGCGCACGCCGGCGAGGAGGGCGGGCCCGAGACGGTCGCGGCCACCGTCGAGCTGCTGAAGGTCGAGCGGATCGACCACGGGATCCGCGCGATGGAGGACCCGGAGGTCGTCGCGATGCTCCGCGAGCGCCGCATCCCGGTGACGGTGTGCCCGCTGTCGAACGTGGCCCTGCGCGCTGTGGACACGATGGCCGACCACCCGCTGCCCGCGATGCTCCGCGAGGGACTCGTCGTGACGGTCTCGAGCGACGACCCGCCCTACTTCGGCGGCTACGTGGATGAGAACTACCGCGCCCTGGTCGAGGAGCTGCGGATGGACGACGCGCAGCTCGAGCAGCTGGCGCTCAACTCCTTCGACGCGGCGTTCATCACGGAGGAGGACCGCGAGCGCTGGCAGGCGGAGGTGCGCGAGCACTTCGCGCGGTGAGCGCGTCACTGCCCGGAGAACGATCGTTCCCACCCCTCCCCGCGCGCTGAGCCCTCGTTCCGCGGCCCCTGCCTCCGCGCCCGCCCTACGCTGGCCGGATGACCCGATCCGACGGCACGCGATGAGCTGGGTGCTCCTCACCGGCGCGATCCTCACCGAGGTGACGGCGTCGCTCGCCCTCCAGGCCGCGATCGAGTCGCCGGGCTGGTACGCGCTCGTCGTGGCGGGCTACCTGGCGGCGTTCGTCCTCCTCAGCCGGGTGCTCAAGGCGGGCATGCCGATCGGAGTCGCGTACGGCGTGTGGGGCGCGTGCGGAGTCGCGCTGACGGCGGTCCTCGCGGCCGTGCTCTTCGGGCAGCCGCTGACGGGCGTGATGACGATCGGGCTGGTGCTGATCATCGCGGGCGTGCTGCTGGTCGAGATCGGCTCGCAGCGAGCGCAGGCCGCGCGCCGGGCGGTGCGCTGATGGCCTGGCTGCTGCTCTCGGGCGCGATCCTCACCGAGGTCGCCGCGACGATGAGCCTCAAGCCCGCGACGGACGGCCGGAAGCGCTGGTACGTCGTGGTCGGAGTCGGCTACGTCGTCGCGTTCACGCTGCTGGCCGGAGCGCTCGCGCAGGGCATGCCGATCGGGGTGGCCTACGGGATCTGGGCGGCGGTCGGAGTCGCGCTGACGGCAGTGCTCGGCCGTTGGCTGTTCCAGGATCCGCTGACCTGGACGATGCTCGGCGGGATCGGCCTGATCATCGCCGGCGTGCTGCTGGTGGAGCTCGGGCACTGACCGGCCGAGTGTCGTCGCGGCGGGAGTCTCTCCACTCAGCGGCCGTCGCGGCGGGAGCGCGCCTCCTCAGCCGTCGTCGCGGCGGTAGCGCGACGGAGTCACCGGTTGTCGCGGCGGTACCGCGCCTCGCGGCCGGCGATGTGGAGGCCGAGCCCGGTGACCGCGACCGCGAAGGCGACCAGCACGCCGATGAACGCGATCTCGTCGCCTGCTCCGACCGCCACGGCCGCGACGGCGAGCCCGATCAGCGCGAGGGCGAGCACCACGGCGCCGACGGTCTCGAGAGGGCTCCAGGCGGTCATGGCTCCAGCGTGCGCTCGGAGCGGCGCGCGGGCAAGGGGCGGCAGGCGAACAGGACATGACGTCCCGCCGACCGCGGAGGTCCGCGCGGGTCCCAGCACACGACCCGTCCGCCCGGACGTCGGCCGACCGGGTGCTGCGGACCGCGCTCACCACGGCCATCCCGGTCCTCGCGTTCCAGGGCGGCTTCGACACCACGCAGATCGGGGCGCTCTTCGCCGCCCTCGGGGTCACGATGCTCGTGCTCGCGACGGCGACCGCGATCGTCGGCGTCATCGGCGTCGCGCGGAAGGACCGCGCCCGGCTGCTCTCGGCCGTCACGCTCGGCGTCGGCGCGAGCGTCGCGATCGTCGAGCTGGGCGCGCTCGTCGTCCCGCCCCTGGTCGGCCTCTCCCTCCAGTACTGACGAGGCCCGCCGGAGGGGATCCCTCCGCCCGCCCTCGCAGGATCCGCACGGCGCCGCGTCCGTTCCTCGCGCTCCGCTGCGCCGCGACGGCCCTGCCGGCTCCCCGGCGATGCGCCAGGATGGGGGGCATGACGACACGCGTGGACGGCCTCTTCGTCTACCCGGTGAAGGGCTTGACCCCGCAGCCGCTCCCCTGCGTCGAGCTCACCACAGGCCGCGGCGTCCCCTTCGACCGCACGATCGCCCTCGCCCGCCCCGGCGGCGCCTACCGGCCCGGCATGCGGCACGGCATATCCAAGCGCGAGTTCTTCGTCCTCGTCGCCGAGGCCCGCCTCGCCGGCCTGACCACGCACCTCGACCCCGACAGCGGAGTGCTCACCGTCGACGTCCGCGGCCACCGGGTCCTCTCCGCCGACCTGGGCGCGGAGGACGGACGGGCCGCACTGCGCTCCTTCGCCGCCCGCGTGCTCGACCTGCCGCCCGGCGTCGAGCCCGTGATCGCCCAGGACGCGGGGCGCCGCTACACCGACACGGCCCACAACTCCGATGTCGAGATGGAGTACGTCTCGCTGATCAACCTGGCGAGCGTCCGCGACCTCGCCGAGCGCACCGGCCGGAGCGTCGACCCGCTGCGGTTCCGCGGGAACATCCATCTCGAGGGGCTGCCGGCGTGGAGCGAGCTCGAGCTGCTCGGGCGCGAGCTGACCGCGGGCGGGCTGCGGCTGCGGATCACGAAGGCCACCGAGCGGTGCGCCGCGACCGAGGTCGAGCTGGGCACCGGTCGGCGCGACCTGCCGGTCCCCCGGCTGCTGCACGAGACCTACGGCCACGAGCTCCTCGGCGTCTACGCGGAGGTCCTCGACGGCGGCACGCTCGGCGTGGGCGACGAGCTGGTGCTCCGTGGCTGAGCTGCGGCTCGTGGTGGCCGAGCGCGAGGCGCTCACCCCGGCCGTCACCCGCTTCGTGCTGCGGAGCGAGGACGGCGCCCCGCTGCCCGGCTACTCGGCCGGCGCGCACCTCACGCTCACGACCCCCTCCGGCGAGCGCCGCAGCTACAGCCTCGTCGAGCCCGGATCCTCGGAGCCGTCGCACTACGCGATCGCGGTGCGCCGCGAGCCCGGGGGTCGGGGCGGATCGCGGAGCCTCCACGACGACGTCCGCGTCGGCGACGTCCTCTCCTCCGCGCCGCCCGCGAACACCTTCGCCCTCCGGCCCGCCGCCCGCTACCTCCTGATCGCCGGCGGGATCGGGGTCACCCCGATCCGCGCGATGGCCGCCGAGCTCCGGGCGCAGGGCTCGGCCGTGCAGGTCGTCTACCTCAGCCGCACCCCCGAGGACACCGCGTGGCTCGACGAGTTCTCCGCCGACGGCTCCCTCGTGCACCACAGTGCGATCCACGGCCGGCTCGACCTCTGGCCGCTCGTCGCCGAGCCCGACGACGACGCCCGGATCTACTGCTGCGGTCCGTCCGCGCTGATCGACGAGGTCCTCGCCCTCACGATGCACTGGCGCCCGAGCCGGATCCACGTCGAGGACTTCGCGGGCGTCGACGCCGTCGGCGACCGGGCCGTCCCCTTCGCCGCCGTCTGGGAGCCGACCGGAGCCGTCGTGGAGGTCCCGGCCGACCGCTCGCTCCTCACCGCGCTCCGCTCCTCCGGGATCGACGTCGACTCCTCCTGCGAGTCGGGCACCTGCGGCACCTGCCGCCTGCGCCTCGTCGGCGGGACGGCGGAGCACCGCGACCTGGTGCTGACCCCCGAGGAGCAGGACCGCTGGATCATGCCGTGCGTCTCGCGCTCCGCCGGCGGCGAGCTGGTCGTCGCCCCGGAATGACGGAGCGACGGGGCCGGGCCCCACGCACGCCGGCCGACACGCGTCGGCCGTCGTGTGACGCCGCGTGACGGGCGCCCGGCGCCCGGTCCCCCGCATGCCTAGGCTCCCGGACGGGGGACCACGACCGTCACGACCGAAGGACTTCCGATGACCAGCACCTCCGTCCGCACCCAGCTCGACGAGTTCACCGTCGGCTTCGACGAGACGGTCGGCCCCGAGCTCGCCGCCGTCTTCTCCGGCGAGCGCGACGACCTCGTCGCCGCCGGCGCCCCGAGCGGAGCCGTCACCGCCGGCGACGCGCTCCCCGCCGCCTCCGTCGTGACCGTCGACGGCGACACCGTCGCCCTCGCGGACGTCCTCGGCGCGGGCCCGGCCGTCCTCGTCTTCTACCGCGGAGCCTGGTGCCCGTACTGCAACATCACGCTCAAGCACTACAACGAGACCCTCGCCCCCGAGCTCGCGTCGCGCGGAGTCGCCCTCGTCGCGATCAGCCCGCAGACCCCCGACGGGTCGCGCGCGGCGGTCGCGAACGGCGACCTGGGCTTCACCGTCGTCTCCGACCCCGGCAACACGCTCGCGAGCGCTCTCGGCATCGTCACCGCCCCCAGCGGCGACGCGCAGGAGGCGCACACCGCGCTCGGCTTCGCCGTGAAGGACAGCAACGCCGACGACACCCCGGCCGTCCCGTACCCGACCGTCCTGGTCGTCGACGCCGACCGGATCGTCCGCACGGCGGACGTGCACGTCGACTACACGACGCGCACGGAGACCGAAGAGATCCTCGCCGCTGTCGACGCGCTCTGACGCCTCCGCTCGCACCCTGAGCACGCGCGGCGGTCGAGCGCACCCCCTCGCCCGCCGCGCCGCCGCTCCCTAGGCTCGACCCGTGACAGCGGAGACGGACGTGCTCGTGGTCGGCGGCGGTCCGGTCGGACTCCTGCTCGGCGCGCTCCTGGCGCGGGCCGGAGTGGACGTGCAGGTGTGGGAGCGGCGCTCCTCGGTGCCGCGCGGCTCGCGGGCGATCGGCATCCATCCGCCGTCGCTCGACGCGTTCGCGGCGGTCGGCGCCGATGCTCCCGTGCTGGCCGAGGCCACCCGGGTCCGCGAGGGCGTCGCGCGCAGCCGAGGCCGCACCCTCGGCACGCTCTCGTTCGCACGCGCCTCCGCGACGCACCCCTACGTCGTCACCCTCGACCAGCACCGCACCGAGGCGATCCTCCGCGAGCGCCTGGAGGCGGCGTCCCCGGACGCGCTGCGCCCCGGGGTCGCGCTGACCGGCCTGCTCCGTCGCGGCTCCACCGTCGAGGCGACCGGCACCGGACCGGGCGGCGAGCCGGTATCCGTCCGCACCGCCTTCGTCGTGGGAGCCGACGGCGCCCGCAGCACCGTCCGCGACCTGCTCGGGATCCGCACCACCGGCCGCGACTACCCGGACCGCTACGTGATGGGCGACTTCGCCGACCCCGAGCCCGGCGGTCTCACCGGCACCGCGCTGGTCGACGTCGGCCCGGCCGGAGTGGTGGAGTCCTTCCCGCTGCCGGGCGGCCGGCGCCGGTACGTCGCCCTGAGCGGCCCCGACCGCTCCCTCGGCGCCCCCGCCTGGCGGCCCGAGGAGGCCCCCGACCAGGAGGCCGCGCGCGCCCTGGCCGCCGCTGTCCGCGACCGGACGGGCGCCGACGCCGACCCGGACACCTGCACGATGCTCAGCGGATTCCAGGTGCGGCGCCGCGAGGCCGAGCGGATGGGCGTCGGCCGCGTCGTACTCATCGGCGACGCCGCGCACGAGATCAGTCCGATCGGCGGGCAGGGCATGAACCTCGGCTGGCTCGACGCCGCCGAACTCGCCCCGCTCCTGGCCGGTGCCGTGCGCCGCGGCGAGGCCGGCCCCTGGCCCGGCTTCGCCCGGCGGCGCACCACCGCGGCCCGGCGCGCGGCGCGGCAGGCGGAGGCGAACATGGCGCTCGGACGCCCGCTCGGCACGCTCGCGCACCGCGGCCGCGAGGCGTTCCTCCGCACCGCCCTCGCCCTGCCGGCCTCGGACCTGCTCGCCCGCGTCTACGCGATGCGCTGGTCCTGAGGTCGCGGGCGGCCGGTCAGCCGACCAGCCGCGCGCCCGCCAGCCCGAGCTCGACCACCAGCACGAGCGAGGCCGCGATCACCAGCCGGAACAGGGTGCGCGTGGGCGGGCCGGTCAGCACCAGGCGGATGCCCGCCGCGGCGAGCACGACCACCGCGAGGGTCCCGATCACCGCGAGCACCACGCCCGTCCCGCGCACCGGCTGGTCGCCGACGAGCTGTCCGACGAGCACGAGCAGCGCGGCGACCACCAGCGACCCGAAGGCGACGACTCCGGAGAGCCGCAGGCCGAGGCGGTGGGGGAAGCCGCGGACCCCGGTGGCCTCGTCGTCGACCAGGTCGGGGAGCACGTTCGTGCAGTGGATCGCGATGCCGAACACGGCGCCGGTCGCGATCGCCCACCAGGCGGGGAGCCGGCCGTCGCCCGCCGCGACCGCCACCACCGGCAGCAGCCCGAAGGCGACCACGAAGGGAGCGACCGACCAGACCGTGCGCTTGAGCCCCGCGTCGTAGGCCCAGCCCGCGGCGACCAGCACCAGGTGCGCGACCGCGGCGACCGGTCCGAGCAGCAGCGAGAGCACCACGGCGGCCGCCGCCGTCCCCAGTGCGGCGGCGCGGACGGCGCCCACGCCGATCAGCCCCTGCGCGACCGGCTTGTCGGTGCGCCCCACCGCGCGGTCGCGATCGGCGTCGATCCAGTCGTTCGCGAGCCCGATCGAGAGCTGCCCGAGCAGCACGGCGAGCGCCACCAGCACGACCTGCCCGAGCGGATGCCCGGACGCCGCCGCGATCACGGTCGCCAGCACGGTGACCGTCACGGTCGGCCCGGGGTGCGACGAGGCCAGCAGGAGTCGCACCCGGGACGTCATCCCGCCAGCCTACGGTCGCGGCGGCACAGCGGGGCGCCGGTCGCGCTCCCCGCCCCGGAGCGGGATCCAGCGTGGTTCGAGCGCGGCGCCCTCATCAGCCCGCGACGGGAATGGCCCGGGATGGGGCAGGGTTGCACCACCCGGCATCCCGACTCAGGAAGAAGGCCTCGTGGACCTCGTGCACTGGCTGTTCGACGCGCAGATCGTCATCGGCGAGCAGACCGTCCTCTGGCGGGAGGTCATCGGCAACGTCTTCGGGCTCCTCAGCGCCCTCGGCGGGATGCGGCGGAAGGTCTGGGCCTGGCCCGTCGGCCTCATCGGCAACGTGCTGCTGTTCACGGTCTTCATGGGCGCCCTGTTCGGCACTCCCAACCCCGTCAACCTGCTCGGCCAGGCCGGGCGGCAGGTGATGTTCATCCTGGTCAGCGTCTACGGCTGGTACCGGTGGACCCACCGCCCCGACGACTCGACCACCTTGATCGAGCCGCGCTGGGCGTCGTGGCGCACCCGCGGCCTGCTGGTGCTCGGGATGGTCGGCGGCACCGCGGTGCTGACCCCGGTGTTCCGCGCGCTCGGCTCCTACGAGCCGGTCTGGAGCGACGCGTGGATCTTCGTCGGCTCCGTCCTCGCCACCTACGGCATGGCGAAGGGCTGGACCGAGTTCTGGCTCATCTGGGTGGCCGTCGACCTGGTCGGCGTGCCGCTGCTGTTCTCGGCCGGCTACTACGCGTCGGGGCTGATGTACGTCTTCTACGGCGCGTTCACCCTGGTCGGCTTCTTCGTCTGGATGCGGCAGGGCACCCGTCCGTCCGCCGCTCCGATCACGGTCGGCTAGCTCTAGCAGCCTGCCGCCGCCGGCGGAAGTGGCCGTGCGGGAGGCGCTGTCGGTGGTCCACTGGGAGCGGAGGCGCCCGCCTCCCCCACCCGGAACGGACGCCATGCTCTCCCTCGTCTACTCCAGCCGCACCTCCGCCGGCTTCACGGACGCCGACCTCCCCGCGCTGCTCGCCCAGTGCCGCGCGAACAACGAGCGCCTCGGCCTGACCGGCATGCTCCTGCACCGCGACGGCCGATTCCTCCAGGTGCTCGAGGGGCCGGACGCGGTCCTGCGCGAGCGGATGGCCGTCATCGCCGCCGACGAGCGCCACGCGCAGCTGCGCACCCTCCTCGAGGAGCCGATCCGGGAGCGGCTGTTCCCGGAGTGGTCGATGGCGTTCGAGTCCGCCGCCGACGCCGACGCCGCCGGGCTCCGCACCTCCTTCGACGACCTCGACGACGCCGAGGCCGAGAGCGCGACGCTCCCGGCCCTGCGCGAGCTCATCCGCTTCTTCCGCGAGCGGAGCTAGGCGGAGCTAGGCGGAGCCAGGCGGAGCTGGGCGGAGCGATACGGGACGCCGGGATCGCGGCCGGTCCGCCGCCGGAACCCGACGCCCGTCAGTCCTCCGCCGAGGGAGGAGCGAGCCGGTCGAGCCGCGCCAGGAGCGGGGCGAAGCCGTCGCCGAGCAGGGCGCTCAGCGGCTCGCCGAACCAGAACCGCCAGACGGCGTCGAGCTCCTCGCCGGTGATCCGTCCTCGGCGCAGGAGGATGCTCGCGATCGGGGCCGCCTCAGACGCGTACTCGTCGCGGGGAGCGCCGTCCTCGCGACCCGGCTCGAGTCCGTACGGATCGACCCCGTCGAGCTCCCGCAGGACGGCCGCCACCATCGCGTCACGCCGTTCCGCGGTCGCGCCGTCCTGATCCGTCGGTGCTCGGCGCTTCATCGCGAGAAGGTACCGAGCCCACTCCTCGTCGTCCATTCGTCGTCTCCGATCTCTCCGGATGCCGCGCCTTCTCGAGGCCTTTCTCTTTTTTCGGCGCCGGCTTGTCGAGGCACGGGGGAACCGCCTCTCCGACGGCTTGTCATCCCCCCGCGAGAAAGGCGCGGACGCCTTCCCGCGTCAGCCCCGAGGCGACGGCGAGCCGGTGCTCTCCGGCCCCGAGTCGGGCGGCTCCGCGGAGGGCCGCGGCCCTTTCTCCGCCCTCGCCGGAAGTCCCGCTCCGGAATGCCGCGAATTCCGCGGACACCTTATCGAGAGCGTCGACGACATCGCCGGACACGCTCTCCGGCGGCTCGCCGAGATCGATGCGCCAGCCTCTCCCGGACTTCTCGTCGCTGTCGTTCACACGCGGGAAAGTACCCCGGACCGCAGGGTGGCGCCTGTGATCGCCCGACGCCGTCGCGCCCCAGGGATCCGTCGTCGACTTCCGAGCGCACACGCCTCCCGGTCCGGAGAGGACGGCCTTCGAGGACTGTCCCGCGGACCTCGTCGCCGTGCTCCGCTCCGATGCGGCCCTCGCCTCGGCCGAGGTCTTCGACGGCTGACCCGACCGCGGCGACCACCCGCTGCGACGACGCGGGGCGGAGGCGCGGATCGCGTCGTTCCGGCGCGCCCGCACCAGCGGCGTCGGAACGTCCGGCCGATCCGGGAGCGGCACCCCGTCCGAGCCGTCGAGGTTCCGTCGGTGTGCAGGCCCCCGCGCCGAGGGACGTAAAGTGTGCTCACACGCGCCCGCGGACGGGCGAGCCGCCCGTGAGCGTGCCCCGGTCCTGCGTCGGAGGCGCCGATCACAGAGAGCCGCGGTGCCCGATGCCGGAAGACAAGCCCGCGTCGCGGGCGCCGAGCATCTACGACGTCGCCCGCGCGGCCGGCGTCTCGCACCAGACCGTCTCCCGGGTCCTGAACGACCACCCGAGCCTCCGCGCCGAGACGAAGAAGCGCGTGCTCGAGGTCATGGCCGAGCTCGACTACCGCCCCAACCTCGCCGCGCGGGCACTGGTCACCAGCCGCACCCGCACCGTCGGCGTGCTGTCCTCGCAGAGCCTGCAGTACGGTCCGGCCTCCAGCATCCAGGCCATCGAGGTGGCGGCGCGCGACGCGGGCTACCTCGTCGTCACGGCCAACGTCGACGGCACCGACGGCGCGTCGATCCAGGCCGGGATCCGGCATCTGCTCAACCAGGCGGTCGAGGGCCTCGTTGTCGTCGCCCCGCAGATCCGCGTCTTCGACATCCTCTCCGGAGTCGCGCTGCGCATCCCGCACGTGACGCTGCAGACGAGCGAGGACGACCGCGACGACGCGCTCTACGTCGACCAGATGGCCGGCGCCCGCATCGCCACCGGGCACCTGATCGACCTCGGGCACACCGAGATCGTGCACCTCGCCGGCCCGCAGGACTGGATCGAGGCCGAGGCGCGGATGCGCGGCTACCTCGCCGAGCTCGACCACCGCTCGATCCCGCTGCGCCCGCCGCTGCTCGGCGACTGGAGCGCCGAGCGCGGCCACCGCGTGGGCCTCGAGCTCTCGCGCTTCCTCGACTTCACCGCGGTGTTCGCGGGGAACGACCAGATGGCACTCGGACTGATGAGCGCGTTCCACGAGCGCGGGGTCCGCGTGCCGGAGGACGTCAGCGTCATCGGCTTCGACGACATCCCCGAGGCGGCGTTCTACTGGCCGCCGCTGACCAGCGTCCGCCAGGACTTCGTGGAGCTCGGACGCCGGTGCGTGGCCGCGCTGCTCAGCCTGATCGAGGGCGACCGGCCGGAGAAGGCGGCGCCGATCGCTCCGCAGCTGGTCGTCCGCGGATCCACGGCCGTCCCCCGGAGCGCGAGCGTCACCGCCTCGCGCTGACCGGCGGCCGCGACGCCCTCGCGCCGCGACCGCCCGGGATCACTCGCCGTGAGCAGCGATCGACACGTCGTTCCAGCGCTTCCAGGTCTCGAGGCGCGACTCGTAGTCCGCCGTCGCGATGCCCAGCGGCGCGCGCCCGAAGAAGATCCGCAGCGGCGGCTCGTCCGCGTCCACGACCGCGAGGATCCCGAGGCGCGAGGCCCGCGGGTCGCCCTGCTGAGCGGCGGAGGGGCGTCGGCTCGCTGCCTCCCGGACCTCGTCGTACGCGTCGATCGGCTCGCTGCGCGACGCGGAGGGACCGGACCAGTCGGTCGAGTACCCGCCGGGCTCGACGAGGGTCACGTGGATCCCGAAGCCGGCGACCTCGGCGGCCAGCGACTGGGTGAAGCCCTCGAGCGCCCACTTCGACGCGTGGTACGCGCCGATCGAGGGGAACGCGCTGATGCCGCCGATGCTCGACACCTGGACGATGTGTCCCGAGCCCTGCTCGCGGAGGATCGGCAGCGCGGCCTGGGTGACCCAGAGGGCGCCGAAGACGTTGGTCTCGAGCTGCGCGCGGACCTCCTCCTCGGTGAGCTCCTCGATCATGCCGAAGTGCCCGTAGCCGGCGTTGTTGATCACGACGTCCAGTCGGCCGAACCGGTCGGCCGCGGCCTGCACGGCGGCGAAGCCGGCCTCGCGGTCGGTCACGTCGAGGGTCAGCGGGAGGAACGTGTCCGGGTACTCCTCGACGAGGGCGTCGAGGGTCTCGATCCGGCGGGCGGTCCCGGCGACCGAGTCGCCGCGCTCGAGCGCCGCCTCGGCCCACTCGCGGCCGAAGCCCTTCGAGGCGCCGGTGATGAACCAGGTCTTCGTCATGGTGTGCGTCCTTTCGACAGTGCTGGACGCAACGCCGACGGCTCCGGCTCCCTTCCGGGGCCGGGGACCCTTGACAGCACCGCTCCGAGAGCGGACGACGCGCCGCCGGTGTCCCGTTACCGAGTCGAGACGTACGCGTTGACACGAATGGCGCCGTCGGGTCTAGCATGACGCAATGTGATCGCTCACATGGCATCACATCTCCGCCCCGATCCCGAGGGCGGCCCTGCATCCACTGCATTCAATGACGAAGGAATCACAGTGACCACAATGAAGCGCGCTCTCATCGCCGGCATCGCCGGCGGAGCGATGATCCTCTCCCTCGCCGCCTGCTCCTCCGGAACCGGTGGCGGCTCGGGCTCGGGATCCGGCGACGGCGGCCTCGTCGGCGTCGCGATGCCGACCAAGTCGTCCGAGCGCTGGATCGCTGACGGCAACAACGTCAAGTCGCAGCTCGAGGAGGCCGGCTACCAGGTCGACCTGCAGTACGCCGAGGACGACATCCCCACCCAGGTCTCGCAGCTCGAGAACATGATCACCAAGGGCGCCAAGGCCCTGATCGTCGCCTCGATCGACGGCACCACCCTCACGAGCGTGCTCGAGGAGGCCAAGGCCAACGACATCCCCGTCATCGCCTACGACCGCCTCATCCGCGACTCCGAGAACGTGGACTACTACGCCACGTTCGACAACTACAAGGTGGGCGTCCAGCAGGCCACCTCGCTGCTCGCGGGCCTCGGTCTCACCGACCTCACCGGCGCGAAGGCCGCCGACGCCCCCGCCGGCCCCTTCAACGTCGAGCTGTTCGCCGGCAGCCCCGACGACAACAACGCCACGTTCTTCTTCAACGGCGCGATGGACACCCTCCAGCCGTACATCGACGACAAGACGCTCGTCGTGAAGTCCGGCGAGACCGACTTCAACACCGTCGCCACGCTCCGCTGGGACGGCGAGGTCGCCCAGAGCCGCATGGAGGACATCCTCACCAAGACGTACTCCGACGGCTCCAAGGTCCAGGGCGTCCTCTCGCCCTACGACGGCCTCAGCCGCGGCATCATCTCGGCTCTGACCGACGCCGGCTACACCGTCGGCTCCGACTTCCCGATCATCACCGGTCAGGACGCCGAGCTCGACTCCGTCAAGGCGATCATCGCCGGCGAGCAGTACGCGACCATCTACAAGGACACCCGCGAGCTCGCCAAGGAGGCCGTGAAGATGGCCCAGGCCGTGCTCGAGGGCACCGAGCCCGAGGTCAACGACACCGACACCTACGACAACGGCAAGAAGGTCGTCCCGTCCTTCCTGCTCGAGCCGGTCATCGTCACCAAGGACCAGATCCAGTCCGTCCTCGTCGACGGCGGCTACTACACCGACGCGGAAGTGAACGGCTAGTCCTCTCTCCTCACCCGAGAAGGAACACCCCGGGAGGGCGCCCACTGGGCGCCCTCCCCCACTACGAAGGAAGGGAGGCGGCGTGACCTCGAACATCCTCGAGATGCGCGGCATCACCAAGACGTTCCCGGGCGTGAAGGCGCTCCAGGACGTCACGCTCAACGCACAGCGCGGCGAAGTCCACGCGATCTGCGGGGAGAACGGCGCCGGCAAGTCGACGCTGATGAAGGTCCTGTCGGGCGTCTACCCGCACGGCACCTACGAGGGCGACATCGTCTTCGAGGACGAGGTGATGCAGTTCTCCAGCATCCGCGACTCGGAGGCGAAGGGCATCGTCATCATCCACCAGGAGCTGGCCCTCAGCCCCTACCTCTCCATCGCGGAGAACATCTTCCTCGGCAACGAGGTGCGCGGCTTCGGCGGCCTGATCGACTGGAACAAGACCAACCAGGAGGCCGCGGCGCTGCTGGCCCGCGTGGGTCTGCGCGAGAACCCGACCACCAAGATCATGGAGATCGGAGTCGGCAAGCAGCAGCTCGTCGAGATCGCGAAGGCGCTCTCCAAGCGGGTCAAGCTGCTCATCCTCGACGAGCCCACCGCGGCCCTGAACGACGAGGACTCGGACCACCTGCTCGACCTGATCCTGCACCTCAAGGAGCAGGGCATCACGTCGATCATCATCAGCCACAAGCTGAACGAGATCAAGAAGATCGCGGACACCGTCACGGTCATCCGCGACGGCAAGACCATCGAGACGATCGCTCACGACGACGTCACCGAGGACCGCATCATCAAGGACATGGTCGGCCGCGACCTCGACCACCGCTACCCGGACCACACGCCGCACATCGGCGAGGAGATCCTGCGCGTGGTCGACTGGACGGCCCACCACCCCCAGGACCCGACCCGCGTCATGGTGGACAAGGTCAACCTGTCGGTGCACCGCGGCGAGATCGTCGGCATCGCCGGACTCATGGGCGCCGGGCGCACCGAGTTCGCGATGAGCCTCTTCGGCCGCTCCTACGGCAGCCGAATCTCCGGCCAGGTCTTCAAGGCCGGAAAGGAGATCAAGATCCGCAACGTCTCGGAGGCGATCGCCCACGGGCTCGCCTACGCGACCGAGGACCGCAAGCACTACGGCCTCAACCTCATCGACGACATCAAGCGGAACATCTCGCTCGCGTCGCTCGACAAGGTCGCCCGCGGCGGACTCGTCGACGACAACCGCGAGTTCGAGGTCGCCAACGAGTACCGCGGCAGCATGAACATCAAGTCGCCGACCGTGCTCGCCAAGACCGGGAAGCTCTCCGGCGGAAACCAGCAGAAGGTCGTCCTGTCGAAGTGGATCTACTCCGACCCGGACGTCCTCATCCTCGACGAGCCCACCCGCGGCATCGACGTGGGTGCGAAGTACGAGATCTACACCATCATCAACCGGCTCGCGGCGCAGGGTAAGGGGATCATCGTCATCTCCTCCGAGCTGCCGGAGCTGCTCGGCATCTGCGATCGCGTCTACGCGCTGTCGGAGGGCCGGATCACGGGCGAGCTGCCCATCGCCGAGGCGACGCCCGAGGCGGTCCTCACCCTCATGACCCAGGAGAAGCAACGATGACCGATCTGCAGAACGAACCGTCCACCGCGGCCGGTGCGCAGGTGAAGCCCACCGAGAACGCCTTCACGAAGCGCCTCAGCCACGTGCTGGGCGACCTCGGCAAGAACGGCATCTTCATCGCCCTCATCGTGGTGGTGCTGCTGTTCGAGGTGATGACCGGCGGAATCCTCCTCCGCCCCCAGAACATCTCGAACCTGATCGTCCAGAACGGCTACATCCTGATCCTCGCCATCGGCATGGTGATGGTCATCGTGGCCGGGCACATCGACCTCTCGGTCGGCTCGGTCGCGGCGTTCGTCGGAGCGATCTCCGGCGTCTTCGCGGTCAACATGGGTCTCCCGTGGTGGCTGTCGATCATCCTCTCCCTCCTCATCGGCGCCCTGGTCGGAGCGTGGCAGGGCTTCTGGATCGCCTTCGTCGGGATCCCGGCGTTCATCGTGACCCTGGCGGGCATGCTGATCTTCCGCGGCCTGGCGCTCGTCGTCCTCGGCAACGCGAACATCGGCTCCTTCCCGACCGAGTACCGCGCGCTGGGCAACGGCTTCCTCACCGACCTGTTCGGCGAGACCGACCTCGACCCGCTGTCGCTCGTCATCGGCGCGCTCGCGATCGTCGCCTTCGCCGTGCAGTCCGTGCGCACCCGCCGCGGCCGCCAGAAGTACGCGCAGAGCGTCGAGCCGGGCGCCTGGTTCGTCACCAAGCTCGTCCTCGTCTCCGTCGTGATCGCGGCCTTCTCCTTCGCGCTGGCCACCTTCAAGGGCATCCCGGTCACCCTGATCGTGCTCGCCGTGCTCGTCCTGATCTACGGCGTGGTCATGAACCGCTCCGTCTTCGGCCGTCACGTCTACGCGATCGGCGGCAACCTGCACGCCGCGGAGCTGTCCGGCATCAAGACCCGCAACGTCACCTTCTGGCTGTTCGTCAACATGGGCGTCCTCGCGGCGCTGGCCGGCCTCGTCTTCACCGCGCGACTCAACCTCGCCGGCCCGAAGGCGGGCGACGGCTTCGAGCTCGAGGCCATCTCGGCCGCCTTCATCGGCGGCGCGGCGGTCCAGGGCGGCGTCGGCACCATCGGCGGCGCGATCATCGGTGGCCTCATCATCGGCGTCCTGAACAACGGCATGTCGATCATGGGCATCGGCATCGAGTGGCAGCAGGCGGTCAAGGGCCTCGTGCTCCTGCTCGCGGTCGCCTTCGACGTCTACAACAAGCGCCGCTCGGGCGGACGCTAGGCCCTGCGGTCGTGCCCGACTGGTCGCGGTTCCTGCCGCTGAGCACCGGGCCCTCGGTCGACGAGACGGGCGTCAGCAACGACTGGCGCCCCCTCGTCGCCGAGAGGCTCGACCGCCTCGCCGTCCTGGCCGCCTCCCCCTCCACCACGGAGGGCGAGGCGGCCAGTGCCGTCTCCCGGGACGCCCTGCTCGGAGAGCTCGTCGTGCGGCTCTCGAGCAGCACCGGCCAGCGCCTCGCGACGCGGATGGGCGCCCGAGAGGCCTCCTCCCCTCCTCCTCCCGCCGAGATCGCCCCGGCCCTGGCCGCTCTCGCCTCCGCTCGCCGCGCGGGCGCGGGTCCCCGCTCGGTCGCCGAGCTGGTCGAGGTCGTCCGCGTCGAGCTCGCGCTCTCCCCCGAGCCGCTCGCCCTCTCCTCCCGCATCACCGGCGGGGTGGCCCTGGACCGCCTGCAGCGCGCGCCGCTCGCGATCCGCGCCGCCGTTCGCGGTCGCACCCTCGCTCCGACCGACGCGGAGTGGGAGCTCGGCTCCGGCCCCGCCGTGCGCGTGCCGGCCGACGCGATCCTCCGCTTCCTGCTCGGCCTCGGGCCCTTCCCCGCCGAGCCGACCGCCTAGGCGGCGCCGCCTCCTGCCCCCGGGCGGAGGCGGCGCCGCCCCGGTCGTAGCATCGGAGGATGACGCGCTCACTGCCGAGAAGCACCCCGTCCGCCCGCTCCGTCGACGCCGAGGGAGTGCTGGCCTTCGTCGAAGGGGTCGAGGCCGCTCCCGGCGTCGAGCTGCACGGGCTGATGGTGGTGCAGGGCGGCGACGTGGTCGCCGAGGGCTGGTGGGCGCCGTACTCGGCCGAGCGGCTGCACCTCTTCTACTCGCTGAGCAAGAGCTTCACCGCGACCGCCGTCGGCCTCGCGGTCGCCGAGGGCCTGGTCGACCTGGACGCCACCGTCCTCTCGTACTTCCCCGAGCTCGACGACGAGATCACCGACCCGCGCTCGCGTGCGATCCGCGTCCGCCACGTCCTCGCGATGGCGAGCGGCCACTCCGCCGAGACGATCGACCGTGCCGAGAAGACGGACCCGGCCGACCTGGTGCGCGGCTTCCTCCTCCTCCCGCCGGAGCAGGAGCCGGGCAGCGTCTTCGCCTACAACCAGCCCTGCACCTTCGCCGCCGCCGCGATCGTGCAGCGCGTGAGCGGGCAGTCGCTGACCGACTACCTGCGCCCGCGCCTGCTCGATCCGCTCGGCATCGGCGAGGTCGCCTGGCATCGCGACGACTCGGGGCGCGAGCTCGGCTACAGCGGGCTGCACGCCACCACCGAGGCGGCCGCTGCGCTCGGACTGCTGTACCTGCAGGAGGGGCGCTGGGGCGACCGGCGGATCCTCTCGCCGGAGTGGGTCGCCGAGGCGTCCAGCGCGCACGTCCCGACCCACGAGGACGGCGGACCGGACTGGCAGCAGGGCTACGGCTTCCAGTTCTGGCGGTCGCTGCACGGCTACCGCGCGGACGGCGCGTACGGGCAGTTCAGCCTGATCGTGCCCGAGCACGAGCTCGTGATCGCGCTGACCGGCCAGACCTCGGACACGCAGACGCTGCTCGCGCTCGCCTGGGAGCACCTGCTCCCCGCCGTCGGCCGCGGGTCCACGGCGGAGGCCGACGCCCGGCTGGCCGACCGGCTGTCGGAGCTCGCCCTGCCCCCGCTCGAGGGCGCCTCCCCCGCGACCGGGAGCTACACGCCGGTCGGATCGTGGCCCGACGCCGTCGAGGTGACGGCCGACGAGGGCGGCTGGACGCTCGCGCTGATCGAGGGCGACGAGCGCTTCGCCGTGACGCCCGGCGCGGGAGCCTGGACCGTCGACGGGCCGTTCGCGGCGAGCGCCGGACCCTCGGGCGACGGCGTCCTGGTCGACGTCGTGTTCCTCGAGACCCCGCACCGCCTGCACGTCGAGCTCGGTCCCGACCGCACCGCCCGCGTCCGCTGGGAGACGGAGCCGCTGCACGACGGCCCGCTCGCCGGGCTGCGCGCCCCGCGCTGACGGCAGGGCCCGCTCCGCTCATCCGTCGCGAGCGGCCCGTCCGCCCCTCGGCGACGGGCCGTTCGCGACGGATCGAGAGGGGTCGCGCTCGGCCGTGCGGACCGCGCGCATCGGGCGGTGCTCACCGGGGGTCGACGAGTCGAGGAGCGGAGTGGGCACGAGGGTCCTTCCTGGGTGGCGGCGCTCTGGCACAATCGTCGGAGCGCTGCTCCGGAACATTGCGGAGCGCTGCTCCGGAACGTGGTGGAGCTGCGCTCGGAGACATTACGGAGCGCCGCTCCGAAAAGCAAGGAGAACAGATGAGCGACCGTGTGCCCCGCACGCCCGGCCGACCGCGGACGAGTCGCGACGCACTGCTCGCCGCCGCGGCGACGGTGTTCGTGGCCTCCGGCGTGGACGCGCCGGTCCGCGAGATCGCGGCGGAGGCCGGCGTCGGCATGGGGACGATCTACCGTCACTTCCCGACCCGCTCGGAGCTCGTGGTCGCCGTCTACCGCCACCAGGTCGAGGCCTGCGCGGAGGCGGGCCCACGGCTGCTCGCCGACAGCGCGACCCCGGAGGCAGCCCTCCGGGCCTGGGTCGCCCACTTCGTCGACCTCCTGGTGACCAAGCACGGCCTCGGCGGTGCGCTCCAGGGCGACAGCGCCGGATCCGACGCGCTGCACGCCTACTTCGTGGAGCGGCTCGTCCCCGTCTGCGGCGACCTGCTCGAGGCGGCACGACCCGCCCGGATCCCGGCGTCGAGCCTCAGCGGCTACATGCTCCTCAAGGGCATCGGCAACCTCTGCATCGGCGACGCCCACGATCCGGACTACGACGCCGACACCCTCGTGCAGGCCCTCGTCACCGGAGCGCTGCAGGCGGATCAGCCCTGATCGCCTCCACGGTCCGCTCGACCGCGTCCTCGACCGCCGCCCTGCGGCTCGCGTCGTCCTCGCGCTCGGACTCGTGGACGAAGACGGCCCCGCCGCGCCGGGCTCCGCAGTAGTCGATGATCCCGTGCTGGATCTGCGTCAGCAGCGCCTGCTTGTAGCCGTGCCGCTCGTAGGTCCCGGCGGAGTCCCCCGCGACGAGGACGAGGTGGACGGTCAGAGCGCCGAGCCTGCGCTGCGTGCCGTGGACGGGGTCGATGTCGAAGGCCCACCCGGCGAGGAAGACGCGGTCGATCCAGCCCTTCAGCAGCGCGGGCATCGACCACCAGTAGACGGGGAAGACGAGCACGAGGTGGTCCACGCCGTCGAGCCGGCGCTGCTCGCGGAGGACGTCGTCGGGAACCGGGCCGACACCGCGGTAGCGGTCCCGGTCGGCCGCGCCGAACCGCGGGTCGAAGCCCTCGGCGTCGAGGTCGGCCGTCTCCACTCCGTCGGGGCCGAGCTCCTCCCGCAGCCGCCGGGCGAGGGCGGCGGTGAGGGAGTCGCGGTCGGGGTGCGCGGTGACGAGGAGGGTGCTCACCGCTCCAGTGAACCGCACCCGCCCTGCGGCACCCCTGGCAGGATGACCCGGTGACTCCGCACCGCTCCCCCAGCCGCCCCGACGTCGTCTCCGTCGAGCTCGTCGGCGGACCGGAGCCGCTCGAGCTCGCCCTGCACCAGCACGACCCCGAGTGGTCCGCCCTGTTCGAGGAGCACCGGCAGCGCATCCTCGGGGCCGTCCCGGGCGTGCGTGTCGAGCACATCGGCTCGACCTCCGTCCCGGGCCTGCCCGCGAAGCCGATCGTCGACGTGCTCGTCGTCGTGCCCGACGTCACGGCGGAGGAGGACCACGTCGCGCCGCTGCTCGCGGCCGGCTACGTCCTGCGCACCCGGGAGCCCGGGCACCGGCTCGTCCGCACGCCCGGACGGGACGCCCACGTCCACATCTACGAGGAGGGTCATCCCGCGATCGACGCGTACCTCCTCCTGCGCGACCGGCTGCGCACCGACCCGGCCGACCGCGAGCTCTACCGCAGCACGAAGGCGTCTC
The DNA here is from genome assembly GCF_002932395.1 of Rathayibacter sp. AY1D9. NCBI lineage: Bacteria > Bacillati > Actinomycetota > Actinomycetes > Micrococcales > Microbacteriaceae > Rathayibacter > Rathayibacter sp. AY1D9. Next base: position 4,916 of record NZ_PSVQ01000026.1, on the reverse strand, counting down.
TCCTCCTCCGGCGCTGGGAGGACGGGAACGACTACGCCGAGGCGAAGTCCGCCGTGATCGCCGCCATCCTCGAGCGCGCGAGATCCTCGCAGCCCTGAGACCTCCCGCGCTTCGTCCAGAACAGCGCCAACTTCCTCGACCTGCGCACGCTGGGCGGCGACGACGTCGGAGCGGACTACCTGCCCTGGGCGGCGGACGCGGCGACCGCGGCGGACGGCTCCGTCGTGGGCGTGCCGACCGACGTGGGCGGCCTCAGCTTCGCCTACCGTGCGGACCTGTTCGAGCAGGCAGGCCTCCCCACCGATCCGGACGAGGTCGCCGCGCTCTGGAGCGACTGGGACGGCTTCCTCGCGACCGGCGAGAAGTACACGGCCGCGACCGGTCAGCCCTTCGTCGACAACGTGGAGACCAGCGTCTTCTACTCGACGATCAACCAGGTCACCGAGAAGTACTACTCCCCCGACGGCGAGCTCGTCTACGACACGAACCTGCAGGTGGAGCACGCCTTCGACATCGCCGTGAAGGCCCACGACGCGGGGATCAGCGCCGGCATCGCCGCCTTCTCCTCCGGCTGGGCGCCCGGCCGGGCGAACGGCTCGTTCGCCGTGACCGTCGCTCCGTCCTGGATCCTCCAGGGCATCAAGACCGACGCCCCCGACACCGCGGGGAACCGGCGCGTCACCTCGGTCCCCGGAGTCGGCGGCAACTGGGGAGGCAGCGTCATCGCCATCCCGGCGCGGGCCGAGCACCCGCAGGCCGCGTGGCAGTACATCCAGACGATGATGTCGGCGGAGGGCCAGGAGGACCACTTCGCCACCTCCGGCACGTTCCCCGCCGCCACCGCCGCCCTGCAGAGCGACAGCGTCCGCGCCTACACCGATCCGTTCTTCGGCGACTCGAGGATCGGCGAGGTGATCGCGAGCTCGGTCGAGGACTTCCCCTCGTTCGTGAACGGCCCCGACACCGGAGCGATCGGCGCCGCTCTCTCGGGGGCGCTGGTCGAGCTGGAGTCGGGCAACGCCTCCTCCGCCGACGCCTTCTCGAGCGGGCTCGACAGCGCTCGCCAGGCGGTCGGCGGCTAGGCCGCACCGCACGTCCGATCGCCCTCGAGCCCTCCGGCCCGGGGGCGGTCGCGGTTCGGGCGGCATCGGATGATCGACGGTTCGCGGAGCGCGCCCTCCAACCGGGCGGAGCGTTCGCGCCGGAAGGTCGAGCAGCGAGGACCGGGCCCGCGCAGCCGTCGGGATCCGGCGATCGGATCGACCTGGATGTTGACGTCATCAGAGCCTCGTGGAAGCCTGATGTTTGCGTGAACATGCGCGAAGTCCCCGGTGCAAAGGAGCACAGCATGACGTCTCGACCACGAACGGCCGCCGCGGCGGTGGCCGCGCTGCTCGTCGCAGCACTCCTGGGGACAGGAGCGCAGTCGGCCTCGGCCGCCGTGGCCACGGATCCCGACGACGGAGTGCCGCGCACCTCGACGCCCGTGACCTACACCGACCACCCGGCGGTCCAGGACCCGGGCAGCACCGCGGCCGGCTACTTCCAGCCCTACTGGTACGACACCGACGGCCGCCACATCCAGGCGCACGGCGGCCAGATCGTCACCGTCGAGGAGGGCGGTCAGCAGGTCCAGTACTGGTACGGCGAGGACCGCACGAAGGGCTACTGGAACAGCCCCGGAGTCGCGGTCTACCGCTCCACCGACGGCCACAACTGGGAGAACAAGGGCACCGCGCTGCGCAGCGTCTCGGCTCCGGCCGACCTCGAGGCCCCCTACTTCGACGCGCTCTACGACACCGTCGACGACTCCGGAGCCCCTCGCGCCGACCGCATCGCGGAGCTCGACTACCACCTCGACACGACGCAGGCCTCGCCGAACACCGCCATCTTCGAGCGCCCCAAGGTCCTCTTCAACGAGAAGACCGGCAAGTGGGTCATGTGGTGGCACTCCGACGGCCGGACCACGCCGGGCGGCAGCACCTACGCGCGCTCGATGGCGGGAGTCGCCGTCTCGGACAGCCCGACCGGGCCCTTCACGCTCCAGGGCGTCTACCGCCTCTACAACCGCACGGACTACAAGGCCTGCACCACCTCCGCCGTGCCCGGGCAGGCACGGGACATGACCGTCTTCCAGGATGAGGACGGCACCGCGTACATCTCCTACTCCTCCGAGGAGAACTACTCGCTCTACGTGGCGAAGCTGGACGCCGACTACACCAACGTCGAGCGGACCACCACGACCGACACCCTCGACGCGAACCAGTACTCGGCCGACGGGACGTACCCCTACGTCTTCGCCGACGGTGCGGCCGGAGCACCGGTGCGCGGCACCGACTTCCAGATCGTCAAGGAATGCGGACACCTCGAGGCGCCCGCGATCTTCGCCAACGGCGGCAAGTACTACACGATCGCCTCCGGAGCGACCGGCTGGGCGCCGAACCCGCAGACCTACTACACCGCCGACTCGATCCTCGGCGCGTGGACCCGCGGAGTCGAGAAGGGCGACGCCGACGAGAACGTCGCCTACAACGCGATCCCGGAGGGCGGCGACGGCCTGCTCTCGATCGGCGACTCCCGCAAGACCACCTTCGGCTCGCAGTCGACGAACGTCCTCACCCTCGCTCCCGGGAAGTACGTCTACATGGGCGACCGCTGGAACGAGGGCAAGTCGGACTCGACCTACGTCTGGCTCCCGATGACGGTCGGTGAGAACGGCCGCCTCGAGATGCGGAATCCGGCTCAGGAGGACCCGGCGCGCTGGGGATCCGGCTGGAACCTCTCCTACTGGGACGACAAGGGGGTCGGCGAGGGCGTCTGGTCGGTCGTGGACGCCCGTCTGCCGAAGCAGGTCCGCCGCGGCGCCGACATCGCCGCCGCGCTCCCCTCGACGGTCTCGGTCGCGAGCAACGGCTCGACCCGCGACGTCGCCGTGACCTGGGCGGCCCCCGGCCCCGCCGAGCTCGGCACGGTGCAGGTGACGGGCACGCTCGCCGCCGACGCCGGATTCGCCTCCGGCCGCCGCTTCACCCGCACGATCGAGGTGGCGGAGCCGGGCATCGCGAACCTCGCTCCCGGAGCCTCGGTCGCGGTCTCGAGCCGCACGGACCTCGCCGGCAAGCTCATCGACGGCGACGTCAAGGGCAAGGGCTGGGACGACTGGTCCTCGGCCGGCTACCCGCGCGACAGCCGCCTCTCCTTCTCCTGGGGCGCGGCGCAGAACCTCGACTCGGTGACGGTCAGCACCTACAAGGACGGTGCGACCGCCACCTGGCCCTCGCGGATCGAGGTCGAGTACCAGGTGAACGGCGCATGGACGACTTCCTCCGTCGCCACCACCCTCAGCCAGGCCGCGACCGGATCCGCCCCGACGGCGATCCTCGACCTGTCCTCCCTGCCCGACACCACGGGCCTCCGCCTGCACCTCACCAGCGCGGCGAACACGTGGCAGTCGGTCTCGGAGGTGCAGATCTGGGGCACCGCGCCGCCGACGAACGTCTGCCGCGTTCCCGGGGCCGCAGTCTCGGCGTCGTTCAGCCAGACGAAGTACGCGACCCTCCCCGCGAAGAACGCCTGCGACGGCAACGTGAGCACCCCCTGGTCGACCTGGACCGACGGCACCTTCGCCGGCAGCGCCGAGTTCACGCTGACGAACACCGAGGCGCACCGCGTCGCCGGGCTCACCTTCACCAACACCGAGGGCACCCTGGCGTCGGTGAGCGTGGCCTACCGCGCCGAGGACGGCACCTGGAAGCCGACCACCGCGCAGAACGTCGCTCCGGCGGCGAACGGCACGCTGACCACGATCCCGTTCGCGGCGGTCTCGGCCACCGGCCTGAAGCTGACCTTCTCCACGCCGGGCTCGTTCCTCAAGATCGGCGAGATCGTCGTCCCCGAGGCGGCCGCCCCGGCGCTGACGGTGCCGGCGACCGTGACGTCGCGCTGCGTCGCCGGGAAGGCGGTGCTGACGGTCCTCGCCAAGAACGGCGGCACCGCTCCGATCGACGTCGCGATGGCCTCGGCCTACGGCTCGAAGACGGTCACCGCGGTGGCCGCGGGTGCGAGCGGATCGGCCGCGTTCACCACCCGCCTGGCGAGCATGCCGGGCAGCCAGGTGACGGTGACCGCCACGGCGGGCTCCGAGACCCTCGCGCAGACGGTGGCCTACCCGGCCCGCGTCTGCTGAGCGCACGGCGGCCGGTCGACCGGCCGTGACGGAGGAGGAGGTGCCCGCGGGCGCTCCCTCCTCTGCGTGTGCGGCGCATCATCCGACGCGCAGGGCGAGTGCGGGCTCGATGTGCGCGGCTCAGGGCACCAGATGCCGAAGGACGTGCCGGGCCTGGGCGGGAGCGCCGTCACGTCGATCTCCGCGGGCGAGAAGGAACGGCCGCTCCCCCGCAGGCGCTCCCCGAGAAGGAGATCGGTCGCCTGATCGATCCGGCTCAGCGCCGCCTCGTCGAGGAGGTGGGCGCACGAGCATGGCCGAGCCCGCTGGCGCGCTCCGCGGCACTCCACCCGGAAGCGGGGGTGCAGAGCTCTTCACGCTCCTGGTAGTAATCACAGGCGGGCGCATCGCAAAGCCCGCAGAACTGGACCGTCCGTGACCCGCACCACCCGCGCTCTCGCCGCGTTCGTCCCGACGACGACCCTCGTGCTCTCCGTGGTGTTCGCCTCCGCCGCACTCGCGCCCGAGGCGATGACCGCCCCGGAAGCGGTGTCGACGCCGACCGCCGCCTCGCCCGCGGAGGATGCGGCGGCGACTGCGGACCCCTCCGCTCCCGGTGCGGGATCCGGCGCCTCCGACCGCCGCTCCTCGAGCCCCTCCTCCGCAGGCCCCGTCGAGCCCGCGCAGCCGACGACCGGCTCCTCCCCCGCGGACCGGGTCCTCGCCGGTGAGGGGATCGGCGGCGTCGGGC
>NZ_PSVQ01000025.1:0-51536 GCF_002932395.1 Rathayibacter sp. AY1D9 | reverse complement strand
CGCCCCGACCCTCCCGGAAGCACATGCCCGACAGCCACGCCGCCCGCACCCCCTACGAGGTGCTGGGCGTCGCCGCCACCGCGTCCGACGACGAGCTCCGCCGGGCGTACCGGCTCCGCCTCCGCGAGACCCATCCGGACACGGGAGGCGACGCCGCGTCGTTCCACGCGGTGCAGCTCGCCTGGGAGCGGATCGGCAGCGCCTCCGCCCGCGGCGACTACGACCGAGGCGCTCCCGCCCCCGGGAGGTCCTCCCCGCAGTCGCCGTACACCGGCTCACCGCGCCCGCAGACCGCCTCGGCCGTGCGCGCCCGCTCCTACGGTCACCCGGGAGGCGCGGCGCGCGAGTACTACCTGCGCCTGGTGCGCGAGTGGCTCGGCCGCGGCGTCGAGACCGAGGACCCCTTCGACCCGGCGATCGTCCGCTCCGCTCCTCGCGAGGTCCGCTCCTGGCTCGCGAAGGCTCAGGCCGAGGAGGCGACGGCCGCGCTCGTCGGCGCGCTCGGCATCGCCTACACGATCTGGAACGACGTCGCGGTCGGCGACGGCGGGCTCAAGATCGACCACCTCGTGCTCGGGCCGGCCGGCCTGCTCGCGCTGACCTCCGCCGACTGGGGCGACCCGGTCCGCCTGAGGAAGGGCGAGCTCGAGGGCCCCGGGATCGCCGAGGACGAGAAGCCGATCGCCTCGCTCGCGAAGGCCGCGCGCCGTCTCGGCCGCGAGCTGGGCGTCCGCTTCTCGACGAGCGTCGTGGTCGTGCCGGACGACGCGCTGGAGCAGCCGTTCGAGCAGGTCGAGCGCGGCAGGCACCAGGGCGCCGTCGTCATCCGCCGCTCGCTGCTGCCGCAGCTGCTGCGCTCCGGCACGGACGACCCGCGGCTCGGCGGGTACGGCGAGTCGTTCGAGGTCCGCACCCGGGTGCAGAACCGCATCCGCTTCGTCTGACGCCGCGCTAGCCGCCGCTCGCAACCGGGGCAAGGGGTTAGCGCGCATCCGGCGCCCCGCCCACCATGGGACGTGCCCCCGGGCATCCCACGACGAGCGGAACGAGGACGGACCATGGTGCGATTCGGATACACCCTGATGACCGAGCAGAGCGGACCCAAGCAGCTGGTGGGCTACGCGGTCGACGCCGAGAGGCTCGGCTTCGAGTTCGCAGTCTCGAGCGACCACTACTCGCCGTGGCTGACCGAGCAGGGGCACGCCTCCTACGCCTGGACGCTGCTCGGAGCGGTCGCGCAGGCCACGTCGACCATCGACCTCACGACCTACGTCACCGCGCCGACCATCCGCTACCACCCGGCCGTGGTGGCGCAGAAGGCCGCGACGCTCGCGATCCTCTCCGACGACCGCTTCACGCTCGGCCTCGGCTCGGGCGAGAACCTCAACGAGCACGTCGTCGGCGAGGGCTGGCCCTCGGTCGCCGTGCGCCAGGACATGCTCGAGGAGGCCGTCCACCTCATCCGCGAGCTGCACACCGGCGAGCTGGTGACCTGGGAGGGCGAGTACTTCCGCGTCGACTCCGCCCGCATCTGGGACCTGCCGGACACGCCGGTCGAGATCGGCCTGGCGGTCTCGGGGGAGAAGTCGATCGCCCGCTTCGCGCCGATCGGCGACCACCTCATCACGACCGAGCCCGACGCCGAGCTGATCTCGCAGTGGACCGCGGTCCGCGGTGCGGACGCCGCCCCCTCGCGCACGATCGGCCAGATCCCGATCTGCTGGGCGCCGGACAAGGAGCAGGGAGTGGCGCTGGCCCACGAGCAGTTCCGCTGGTTCGCCGGCGGCTGGGCGGTCAACTCCGATCTGCCGACCCCCGCCGGCTTCGCCGGAGCGAGCCAGTTCGTGCGCCCGGAGGACGTCGCCGAGCAGATCGCCTGCGGCCCCGACCTCGACGAGCTCGCCCAGAGCTTCGTGCCCTACATCGAGGCGGGCTTCACCGACATCGCCCTCGTCCAGGTCGGCGACGAGCTGCAGCAGCGGTTCCTCGACGAGGCGGCGGAGGGGCTCCTGGAGCGCCTGCGCGCGCTCGCCCCCTGAGGCCGCTGCCGGGTCGCGCGGTCAGAATCCGCGGAGGCGCTCGATGTCGCGCCGGTCGCGCTTCGTCGGGCGGCCCGCTCCGCGGTCACGGACGATCACGCCCGGCGCGGACTCCCGGGGCGGCGGCGGGGGTGTCCGGTCCTCCATGCACTCGGCGGCCACCGGCGCACCGACCCGCTTGACCACGAGTCCGCGGACGATCAGCTCCCGGTCGAAGCCGCCGATCCGGGCGCGGACCTCGTCGCCGACCCGCACGGTCTGCGCCGCCTTGGCCCGCTCGCCGTTGACCCGGATGTGGCCGGCCCGGGCCGCGGTCGTCGCGGCGGAGCGCGTCTTGTAGATGCGCACCGCCCAGAGCCACGCGTCCACCCGCACGGCACCGGTCACCGGGATCTGCATCCCCCCAGTCTACGAACGGCGCCCGCTCGCCACCCACCCCGCGGTCCTACACTGGCCGCCGACAAGGAGGTTCCCATGAACCGAGACGACAGCATCTACACCGGAGCGGACGACGCGCTGCGGAGCAGCGACGACCGCATGGTCGCGGCGAACGACAGCTCCGGAGCCGGCGGAACCCGCGGCGACGTCGGCATGAGCACGACGAGCGGCGAGGGCACCGGGGTCCCCACCCGCGGCGCGCCCCCGCAGAGCGGATCCCCGTCCGAGCTGCGCCCCACCGGCTTCCCGCACGCGGGCCTGGAGTTCTCGCTCGTGCCGTCCGGGCACGAGGAGTGGCGGATCGAGCACCCGGGCGGTCGCACCGTCGGCGTCCTCGCCGTCATCTCGCACGCGGGCGAGGAGTCGGAGGCCGTGTTCGTCACGCGCCGCGTCGGCTCCGAGGACGCCGTGGCCGAGGGCACCGACTGGCGCGGCATCGTGTCGGCCGTGATCAACGACGAGGCGGCGGACGAGCGCGAGCCGGTCCAGCTCGACCCCACCGTCGAGCACGTCCGCGGCGGACTGATCAGCCGCGGCCCCGCGGACGTCGACGGCCTCTCCTGAGCCCTCTCTCCTCCGGGACGCCGTCCGCGCTCGGCGCGGGGCGTCCCAGGGAGAGGATCGGAGTCTCAGCGGGCGAGCAGCGCGGCGTTGATCCGGGCCGAGAGGTCGGCGTCGACGCGGCGGTCGGTCCCGTCGACGGCGCGGACGGGAGCGGCGTTGCGCGCGCTCGAGACCAGCCACGCCGCGTCCGCCGCCTCCAGATCGCCCGAGCGCAGCGGACGCACCGCCGTCCCGAGGCCGAGGCCCGGCGCGAGCGCGAACAGGTCGGCCTGCGTGGTGCCGGGCAGCAGCCCGAGGCTCGGCGGAGGAGTCACGAGCTCCCCGCCCGTCAGCAGCACGAGGTTCGAGGTCGGCCCCTCGAGCAGGTAGCCGTCGCTCGACACGAACAGGGCGTCGTCGGCACCGCGCCGGGCGGCCTCCCGCACGGCCGCACGGTTCACCGCGTACGAGAGCGTCTTCGCGCCGGCGAGCAGCCAGGGGGACGTCGACTGCACGTCCGAGCGCAGCCCGCGGTCCAGCAGCACTACGCGCACGCCGTCGCGGCGGGCCGGGCCGAAGTCCGGGCTGGTCTGGACGAAGACGACGCCGGTGGGCCGCCCGCCGCCCTCGACGCCGCGGGTCAGGATCGTCTTCACCATCGCCTCGGCGACGGGCGGGTGCGCGGCCACCGCCGCTCCGATCGACTCGAGCCAGGCGGGCCGGTCCGGCCGGGGCAGGTCGAGCATCCGGGCCGAGCGCTCGAAGCGGTCCAGGTGCGCGTCGAGCGCCTGCAGCCGTCCGTCGACCAGGTTGATCGTCTCGAACACGCCGTCGCCGCGGGTGAAGCCGAGGTCGGTGACGTCCAGATCGCCGCGCCCGCTCGGATCGATGCGGTGCGCGGGTCCTCCCGGCGAGTGCGCCTCGGCGTCGAGGGAGGGTCGGTCGAGGACGACGAGGGTCTCAGCGGGCATGGGCGGTGCGGTCCTTCCGGGAGCGGCGGCGGGGGGAGAAGCGGAGCAGCGCGATCGTCAGCAGGGCGCCGATCAGGGAGCCGCTGCCGTTCGAGACGAGGTCCTGCACGTCGGAGACGCGGGTCGGCAGCCACAGCAGCTGCGCGGTCTCGACGGCCGCCGACACGGCGAGCCCGATGACGGCGGCCCACAGGCGGCGACCCGCCGGCAGCTGCGCGGCGATCAGCGCACCGAGCGGCACGAAGAGCAGCACGTTCGCAGTGAACTCCGCCACGTCGAAGTCGAACCAGCCGGTGAGCGGCGTGGAAGCGAGGAAGGCGATGATCCCGCGGATCAGCGCGTTGGGCTCCCCGGCCGGGTAGGGCGCGGGCGTCAGCGTGATCAGGGCGATCAGCGCGAGCCAGGCGAGCGTCGCGAGGCGGAGGGGTCTCGAGCGGCGCATCGTCCGATTCTGCCAGCCCGTCGGGGTCGGGCGCGGCGGGCGCGGTGTGGGAGGCTGGAGGGCATGACCAGCGAGGACCCCGGCGCGGACGCCGTGCTCCCGCGCCACCCCTTCGACGCGTCGCTCGGCGACGGCTGGGTCGAGATCGGCGACGGACGCCGTTTCTGGGGGCGCTTCGGCGCCGCCGGCCTCCTCCTGCGCGATCCGTCGGGACGCGTCCTGCTCCAGCACCGCGTCAGCTGGAGCCACTTCGGCGACACCTGGGGGCTGCCCGGCGGCGCCCGTCACCCCGAGGAGACGGCCTTCGAGGCGGCCCTCCGGGAGTCGGAGGAGGAGGCGGGCGTCCCCGCCGACCTGATCCTGCCCGTGCTCTCCAGCGTCGTCGTGATCGGACCGTGGAGCTACTCCACCGTCCTGGCCGAGTCCCGCGAGCACTTCACTCCCCGCATCAGCGACGCCGAGAGCACCGAGCTGCGCTGGGTCGCCCCCGACGAGGTCGACTCCCTGCCGCTGCACCCGGGCTTCGGAGCGGCCTGGCCGGGTCTGCGCGCGCTCGGCTCCTCGATCCCGGTGCTCGTCGTGGACGCCGCCAACGTGGTCGGCTCACGCCCCGACGGCTGGTGGCGCGACCGCGCCGGCGCCGCGGAGCGCCTCCTCGCCTCCCTGGCCCGCCTCGCGGAGGCCGGCGTCCCCGGCCGTCTCCTGGGGATCGACGCCGACACGGTCTGGCCGCGCATCGCCGTGGTGCTCGAGGGAGTGGCGCGCGCCGCACGTCCGGAGGCGGGCGCTCTCACGGAGCGGCTGACGGTCCACGCGGCCGACGGCTCGGGCGACGACGCGATCGTCGAGCTGGTCGGCGCGCTCGAGACCGCGGTCGTCGTGACGGCCGACCGTGGACTGGCCGCCCGCGTCGAGGCGCTCGGGGCCGCCGTGGTCGGTCCGAGGTCGCTGCTCGACCTCCTCGATCCCGCCCGGGAATAGGCCGCGGGGGCACCCGGTTGCATCCCCCATGGCTACGACTGCGATGACCCTCGACTCCCACGACCAGACGATCGCCGACGGCATCGTCCTCATCGACTTCTGGGCCGACTGGTGCGGCCCGTGCAAGCAGTTCGCTCCGGTCTTCGAGGCCACGAGCGAGAAGAACGCCGACATCACCTTCGCGAAGGTCGACACGGAGGACCAGCAGCAGCTCGCCGCGAGCTACGGCATCTCCTCCATCCCCACCCTCGTGGTGTACCGCGACGGGATCCCGCTGATGGCTCAGCCCGGCGCCCTGCCCGCCCCCGCGCTCGACAACCTGATCGAGCAGGTCCGCGGCCTCGACATGGTCGAGGTGCGCCGTCAGTACGAGGAGGCGAAGGCCGCTCAGGAGGCCGGCGTCGCCCCGCAGGCCTGATCCGCCCGGCGCCTCGACCCGCTCCGCAGGCGGGAGGCGCCCGCAGACGCACGAGAACCCCCGGCAGCCGTGAGGCCGCCGGGGGTTCCGTCGTTCCGAGCCGGGATCAGCCGGTGTTCTGCAGACCTGCCGCGACTCCGTTGACCGCGAGCAGGAGCAGCCGCTGGTTCTGCTCCGTCCCGGATCCGCCCGGGTCGGTGCGGAGCGCCTTCAGTGCGCGCAGCTGCAGGAGCGAGAGCGCGTTGACGTACGGGGTGCGCAGGCGCACGGCACGGCCGAGCACGCGGTGGCCCGTGAGCAGGCTCTCCTCGCCGGTGATCGAGAGCACCCACCGGCGGGTGAGCGCCATCTCGTCGAGCACGAGTCCGGCGAGGTCGTCGCGGGAGTCGAGGGCGAGGTAGCGGCGGGCGATGCCCTCGTCGGTCTTCGCGAGCGACATCTCGACGTTGTCGACCATCGTCGTGAACAGCGGCCAGGAGGCGTAGGCCTCGCGGAGCAGGTCGAGGTCGCCGACGGCCTCGAGCGCGCTGCCCAGCCCGAACCAGCCGGTCAGGTTGACGCGGGCCTGGGTCCAGGCGAAGACCCACGGGATCGCTCGCAGGTCCTCGAGCGACTCGACGGAGAGGCCGCGGCGGGCCGGACGCGAGCCGAGGGCGAGCAGGCCCACCTCCTCCTGCGGGGTGACCCGGGCGAACCACGGCGCGAAGCCGTCGGCCTTCACGAGCTCGAAGAAGCGGCGGCGCGACTCGCGGTCCATCGTCGCCGCCACCTCGGCGAAGCGCTCCGCGGCGCCCGCGTTGCGCTCGCCGACAGCGGGGGAGGAGGCGAGCAGCGTCGCTCCCGCCACCTGCTCGATGTGCCGGGTGGCGATGTCCGGGTTGCCGTAGCGGGCGAAGATGACCTCGCCCTGCTCCGTCAGCTTGAAGCGGCCGTCCACCGATCCGGGCGGCTGCGCGAGGACGGCCCGGTTGGCCGGCCCGCCGCCGCGGCCGAGCGCTCCGCCGCGCCCGTGGAACAGCGTGAGCACGATGCCCTCGTCGGCCGCCCACTGCGCGATGCGCGCCTGCGCGTCGTAGAGCGCGAGCGTCGCCGAGACCGGTCCGACGTCCTTCGACGAGTCGGAGTAGCCGAGCATCACCTCGAGCCGGTTGCCGGTGGCCGCGAGGCGCGCCTGCACCTGGGGGAGGCGGATCATCTCGGCGAGGATGTCGGTCGAGGCGTCGAGGTCGGCGAAGGTCTCGAAGAGCGGGACCGCGTCGATGATCGGCGGCTTGCCGTCGGTCGCCGCCTCGGCCAGTTCGAAGACCGTCCGCAGGTCGTCGGCCGACTGCGTGAAGGAGACGATGTACCGCCTCGCCGCGTCGGTGCCGAAGCGCTCCTGGACCTTCGCGATCGCCCGGAACACCGACAGGACCTCGAGGCCGCGCTCGTCGAGCTCCTCGCCGGCGCGGATCGCGGCGATCGTCTCGCGGTGCACCTTCGAGTGCTGGCGCACCTCGATCTCGGCGAGGTGGAAGCCGAAGGTCTCGAGCTGCCAGACGAAGTCCTGGAGGTCGCCGTAGGCGGCGCGGACGTCCTCGGCCTCGACCAGGGACTCCTGGAGGGTGCGCAGCTCGGCCAGCAGCTCGGCGGCGGCGGAGTAGGCCAGCGGCCCCTCGGACCGGGTCGCGGCCAGGCGCTCGGCCGCGAAGAGCAGGACGCGGCGGTGCGCCTCGTTGGGCGAGCGCTCGGCGATGTCGGCGGCGAGCTCGGGAGCCCGCTCGACGCAGGAGGCCCAGAGCGCCTCGACGGCGGCCGACGGGGGAGTGGTCGACGCGTCGAGGGTCAGCGCGCGGCCCACGCGGCGGGCGACCCGCTCGAGGCCCATGAGGACGTGCTCGGAGGCGATGTCCACCGCAGCGAGGGTCGTCTCGGCGGTGACGAAGGGATTGCCGTCGCGGTCGCCGCCGATCCAGGTGCCCAGGCGGACGAAGGCCGGTGCGACCGGAGCCCGGGTGCCCGAGCCCTCGCCGAGCAGAGCGTCGTCGAGGCGGCGGTAGACGCGGGGGAGCACCGAGAACAGCGACTCGTCGAAGACGCTCATCGCGGTGCGCACCTCGTCGAGGGGAGTGGGCTTGGACTCGCGCAGCGGAGCGGTGCGCCACAGCGTGTCGACCTCGGCCAGCAGCTTGCGGCGGATCTCCACCAGCACGACGCCGCCCATGCGCGGGTCGTCGCGCTGCTCGAGCAGGTCGCTGATGCGGCGGATGGTCGAGGCCACTGCGCGGCGGCGCGCCTCGGTCGGGTGCGCCGTGAGGACCGGGCGGAACTCCAGTCGGGACAGGCGCGCGAACGCCTCGTCCTCCCCGAGCTCCCCGGTCAGCCGGCGCATCGAGGCGAGGATCGAGTCCTCGGGCGACTGCGCGCCGGCGTCGGCCTCGCGCCGGCGCAGCACGCGGACGCGGTGGAACTCCTCCGCCACGTTGACGAGGTGGAAGTAGCAGGTGAACGCCCGGGCGACCTCCTCGGCGCGCTCGAGCGTGAGCGAGGCGACGAACTCCTCCGCCTCCGCGGTCCCGGCGGCGTCGCCGCTGTCGTAGGCGCTGATCGTGAGCGCGCGCAGGCGCTCCACGTCCTCGTAGAGGGAGGGCTCGCCCGACTCGCGGAGCACCTGGCCGAGCAGCTCGCCCAGCAGGTGGACGTCGGCGCGGATCCTCTCGTCGAGCGGAGGCGCGGTCGTCCCGTCGGCGGAGGAGGGGGCGGTGGCGGAGGCGGGTGCTGCGGTCGCGGCGGACGCGTCGGAGAACGGATGCACGGGAGAGACCTTAGCGGCGGTGCGTATCGAGCACATGACGCCTGCGTCACGATCCGAACTGGAATGATCGAGGGGTGACCGTGACAACCGCACCCCCCGCTCCCGCCGTCCAGACCGAGCAGGCGGCACCCCATGTCGTCGTGCTGTTCGGCGCCGTCGGCGACCTGGCCCGGCGCAAGCTCATCCCGGGGATGGCCCACCTCGCGCTCTCCTCCCTCGCACCGGACCTGCAGATCGTCGGCACCTCGCTCGAGGAGCACGACGACGCCTCGTTCCGCGCCTTCGCGAAGCTGGCCTACGACGAGTTCGGGAGCCGCTCCCTGACGCCGGCGCAGTGGGACGAGTTCGCGTCCAAGCTCCGCTACGTCCCGCAGTCCGCCGGTCCGGCCGCGCTGGCCGCCGCCGTGACCGACGCCGAGGCGGTCCTCGGCCCGGACGTGAGCCGGCTGCACTACCTCAGCGTCCCGCCCAGGGCAGCTCTCTCCGTCGTGCGGATGCTCGCCGAGGCCGGGCTGGTCGAGCGCTCGCGGATCATCATGGAGAAGCCGTTCGGCGTCGACCTCGAGAGCGCGGTCATCCTCAACGCGGAGCTCCACGAGACCTTCAGCGAGGAGCAGATCTTCCGGATCGACCACTTCCTCGGCAAGGAGCCGGCGCAGAACATCCTCGCCTTCCGCTTCGCCAACGGCCTCTTCGAGCCGATCTGGAACCGCAACTTCATCGATCACGTCCAGATCGACATCCCCGAGCGCCTGACTCTCGACCGCCGCGCCGAGTTCTACGAGTCCACCGGCGCGTACAAGGACATGGTCGTCACGCACCTCTTCCAGGTGCTGGCGTTCATGGCCATGGAGCCGCCGACCGCGCTGGAGCCCCAGGCCATCAGCGAGGAGAAGAACAAGGTCTTCCGCTCGATGCGTCCGCTCAACCCCGAGAACGTGGTGCGCGGCCAGTACATCGGCTACCGCGACGAGCCGGGCGTCGCCGCCGACTCCGAGACCGACACCTTCGTCGCGCTGAAGTGCGAGATCGACAACTGGCGCTGGGCGGGAGTGCCGTTCTACCTCCGCACCGGCAAGCGGATGGCCGAGGGTCAGCGCATCATCTCGATCGCGTTCCGCGAGCCCCCGAAGAGCATGTTCCCGCAGGGCTCCGGAGTCGGTGCCCACGGCCCGGACCACCTCACCTTCGACCTGGCGGACGCCTCGAAGGTCTCGCTCTCGTTCTACGGGAAGCGCCCCGGTCCCGGCATGCGGCTCGACAAGCTGAGCATGCAGTTCGCGCTCCAGGAGACCGACCGCGCGGGCGACGCGCTCGAGGCCTACGAGCGCCTGATCCTCGACGCGATGCGCGGAGACCACACGCTGTTCACCACCGCGGAGGGCATCGAGCGGCTCTGGGAGGTCTCCGCGCCCCTCCTGCAGGATCCGCCGCCCGTCCGTCTCTACGCGCCCGGCTCCTGGGGGCCGAACGCGATCCACCAGCTGATCGCGCCGCACGCCTGGCGCCTGCCGTTCGAGCGGGTCTGGCGCGACAAGCGCTGACCACGCCGCCGTGCGCCCCGCCTAGGCTGGGCGCATGGCGCGCACCGGTGAGGACCGGATCTGGACGGTCCCGAACGTCCTCAGCATGGTGCGTCTCGCGCTGGTGCCGGTGTTCCTCGTGCTCGTGGTCCTCGGCGAGGACGCGCTCGCGCTCCTGACCCTCGTCGTCTCGAGCCTCACCGACTACCTCGACGGCTGGATCGCGCGCCGCTTCGACCAGATGACGCGCCTCGGCCGCGTCCTCGATCCGGCCGCCGACCGCCTCTACATCTTCGCCACCGTGTTGGGCCTCGCGGCCCGCGGACTGGTGCCCTGGTGGCTGGTCGCCGTGCTGCTCGCCCGCGACCTGATGCTCGTGGTCCTGGCGGTCGTCCTGGCGAACAACGGCTACGGACCGCTTCCCGTGCACCACCTGGGGAAATTCGCGACCTTCTGCCTCTTCTACGCGCTCCCGCTGATCATGCTGGGGCAGGCGTTCCCGGCTCTCGCGCCCGCCTCGCTCCCCATCGCCTGGGCCTTCGCGCTGTGGGGCGCGTTCCTCTACTGGTGGGCCGGGATCGTCTACGCCGTCCAGACGCGGGACCTCGTCCTGGGGGTTCGCACAGGTGCTCAGGGGTCCGACGAGGGTCACGATTCGGATACGCTGACCTGATAGGAGGTACGTCTTGGTCGAGCCCGTCGGTGGAGCATCATCCGCCCAGCACAATTCCGTTCCCGGTGAGCCGTCGACGGAGACGACTCTGACGTTCACCGACGACATCGGCGCCCAGCTCGCCGCTCTCGACAACCGCGCGTCGCGCGAGGAGGCCGAGGCCGTCGGCGCTCTGCCCTCGGGATCCGCGCTGCTGGTCGTGCGCCGCGGACCGAACACCGGCGCCCGCTTCCTCCTCGACACCGACTCCACGACGGTCGGCCGTCACCCCGACGCGGGCATCTTCCTCGACGACGTCACGGTCTCGCGCCGGCACGCCGAGTTCGTCCGCCGCGGCACGGCGTTCGAGGTCCACGACCTCGGCTCCCTGAACGGCACCTACTTCGACGGGGTCCGGATCGAGTCCGCGATCCTCACCGACGGCTCCGAGGTGCAGGTCGGCAAGTTCCGACTCACCTTCTACGCGTCCCGCGCCGACCTCGTCGCCGCTCCGGACGCGTGAGCCGTGGGCCGCTCCTCCGCGCGCGCCCTCCCCACCGGCTCCGCCGCTCTGCTGAGCATCGGGCAGGTGCTGGCCAGGCTGACCAGTGAGTTCCCGGACGTCACCCCGTCCAAGCTGCGCTTCCTCGAGGAGCAGGGGCTCGTCTCGCCGGCCCGCACCGACTCCGGCTACCGCAAGTTCTCGGGCTCCGACGTCGAGCGGCTCCGGATGATCCTCGCTCTGCAGCGCGACCACTACCTCCCCCTCAAGGTCATCCGCGGGTACCTCGACGACATCGACGCCGGGCGCGAGCCCGCCCTGCCGGCCGGTGTCGGGGGTCCGAGCGCCTCGCTCCTCGGCCCCGCCACGCGGTTGACCCGCGAGGGCCTCGCGGCCGAGTCCGGTGCCACGCCCGCTCTCGTCCAGGAGGCCATCGCCGCCGGGCTCGTGCGGGGCGGCGACGTGTTCGGGGACGAGGCCGTGACGACGCTCAAGGCGCTCGTCGACCTCGGCCGATCCGGTATCGAGCCCCGCCATCTCCGACCGCTCCGCGTCGCCGTCGAGCGCGAGATGTCGCTCATCGAGAGCGTCGTCGCCTCCAGCGCCCGCCGCGGAGAGGCGTCCGGCTCCGCCGGCGCTGCCGAGAACGCGGTGGGGCTCGCGACCCAGCTGGGCACGATCCGCGGGGCGATGGTGCGCAGCGCCCTCTCGCGGATCGCCCGCTCGTGAGGGCCGCGCCGCCGGCCGTCGGGCGGCCCGTGCGACACGCCGCGGCGCCGAGGCCGATGTCGTTTACTCGGCCTGCGCCGGTCGGTACGGTAGGGAGCGCGTTCGGAGGATCCGGCGTCCGGATCCGAGAGGCACAGGGATGAGAGAAGTCAGCCGCGACGTCAGCGGCCAGCGCGACCTCGTCCTGTTCACCGACGGACTGCCCGAGCTCGACGCCGACGCGGGCTACCGCGGGGCCGTCGCGGCGCGCGCCGCGGGGATCACCTACCGGCAGCTCGACTACTGGGCGCGGACCGAGCTCGTCGAGCCCACCGTGCGCGGCGCGTCCGGCTCCGGCACGCAGCGCCTCTACGGCTTCCGCGACATCCTCGTGCTGAAGCTGGTCAAGCGCCTGCTCGACACCGGGATCTCGCTCCAGCAGATCCGCACGGCGGTCAACCAGCTCCGCGAGTCCGGGGTCGACGACCTCGCGCAGACGACCCTGATGAGCGACGGCGCGAGCGTCTACCTCTGCACCTCGAACGACGAGGTCATCGACCTGCTCAGCCGCGGCCAGGGCGTCTTCGGCATCGCCGTCGGCAAGGTCCTCCGCGAGGTCGAGTCGAGCCTCGTCGAGCTCGACCACCAGTCGGTCGACCCTGGCGACGAGCTCGCCCAGCGCCGCGCCTCCCGCCGCGTCGGCTGACCGCCCACCCCTCGCGGGTCGACCGCGGCCCCGGGGACTCCCGGGTCCCCTTCGCACGCTCAGCCGATCAGGAGCGGACCCGCCTGCAGCCGCGCTGTGCGAGCAACGGGCGCCATCCGAGTCTCACCGTGCTGATCGAGTGGCGGGCTCCTCCCACGCATCGAGAGTCCGCGCTGAACTCCGACGCCGAGCGTCCACCGGCGCCGTCCCTGGCATTCCTCGAGCACCGAGCATCGCCCGCGTCCCGAGACCTCGAGCCGGAGGAGTCCGGCGGACCCGCCGGCCCTAGGTCGCGGCGGGGACCTGCTCGCCGATGCGTCCGGTGCGGATGACGCGGTCGAGCAGCAGGTCGAAGTTGTGCGCCATCTCCTGGGCGCTCTCCCCGGGCCAGACGTGGACGGGCTTCGCCGCGCCCTGCGCCTGCTGGAGGGAGGTGCGCTCCGGGAGCTGCGGGCTGAGCACGAGCGGTCCGAACATGTCGCGCAGCTCCTTGATCCGGAACTGGTGCTCCAGCGACTGGACGCGGGCGCGGTTGACGATGATGCCCAGCGGCTGGAGGCGCGGGCTGAGTCCGCGGCGGATCTCCTCGATCGCCCGGAGCGCCCGGTCGGCGGCGGCCACCGAGAACAGGCCCGGCTCCGTGACGACGGCGACGCGGTCGCTCGCGGCCCAGGCCGTGCGGGTCAGGGCGTTGAGCGAGGGGGCGCAGTCGATCAGCACGAGGTCGTAGTCGGCCTCGACGCTCGCGAGGGCCTCCTCGAGCTTCCAGATGTCGCGGATGCTGGGGTGCGGCCCGTCGAAGTTGATCGCGGAGGGGCTGCCGATCAGCACGTCGATCGTGCCGTGGTGCTCCTTGGTCCAGCCGGAGGGGGCGATCGCCGAGCGGACGATCTTCTCCTTCGGCGACGTCAGGACGTCGGCGATGTTGAGGTGGCCGGCGACGTTGATGTCCATTCCGGTCGACACGTCGGACTGGGGATCGAGGTCGACGACCAGCGTTCGCAGGCCCTTCGAGAACGCCGCGGATGCAAGGCCGAGCGTCACCGTGGTCTTGCCGACGCCGCCCTTGAGGGAGCTCACGCTGAGTACATGCATGGCTGACTACTTTACGTTCCTCCGGGCGGCAGAACCTAACCGTTCGCTGCACGCGCCGTCCGCGCCGCCTCCGGAAGCGGGCCGCACTAGCAGTCGGAGCGCGCTCCGACCAAGCCGCCCGGCGCGATCCGGGCCCGCCGGTACACTCGTCCTGAGCGGAAGGAGGCTCGTTCGCATGGATGAGCGCAACGACGAACAGCCCGACACCGGCACCGGTCCCACGCCGCGGACCGCCATGGACGCGGCTCGGGAATCGGGTCAGTACTCCCCGCGAGCGAGCGACACCGCTCCGACCCTCCTGCCTGACGGCGTGCGGATCACTCCGCCCGGCCCGCGACGCCGCTCCACCGCCCCCGCTCCGGTCGAGGACGAGGACGCGATCGACGTCGGCCGCCTCGGCCTGCCGCCCTCGCGCTCGCACGCTCTCGCGCCCCCGGAGCCGAGTCCTGCTCCGACCCCCTCACCGGCTCCCGCTCACCCGTCCGGCGCGAACGGACCGGTCTCGGCGGGGATCCCCGCCCGAGCGGAGTCCGCCGAGAAGCCCGCGGCGTCCGAGTCCGCGGGGGAGCCCGCCGCCGTCCCCACGCGCCGCGACCGCCTCCGCGCCGAGTCCTCGAGCGCCGCTCCCGCCCCGTCCGCGCCGAGCGCCGCCGTCCCCGAATCGGCGTCGATGCTCACCCCGGACAGGCTCCTGGAGGTCAACCGCAAGACCCGCCCCGCTCCCACGGGCGGCTGGCACCGCTTCCTCTACGGCCTGACCTTCCACACGGTCAACCTCGGCGACTCCGCGAAGGTGAAGGCGTGGAAGGCGATGGACGAGCGGATCGGCCGGCAGTTCGAGGGCGGCACCCGCTTCGTCCCGGTCATGACCCGCAAGGGCGGCGTCGGCAAGACGACGGTCACGACGCTCCTGGGCATGGCCCTCGCCGATGCGCGCGAGGACCGCATCATCGCGGTCGACGCGAACCCCGACCGCGGCACCCTGGCCGAGCGCGTCCCCAAGCAGACGCGGGCGACCGTCCGCGATGTCGTGAACCGCGCGGCCGGCGTGACCGGGTTCACCGAGTTCTCGACGATGGTCTCCCGCGACGAGACCCGCCTCGACGTCCTCGCCTCCGACACCGACCCGCAGCTCTCCGAGGCCTTCGACGAGGACGACTACAACGTGGTCGCCGATCTGGTCGAGCGCTTCTACTCGATCATGCTCACCGACTGCGGCACGGGCATCGTGCACTCGGTGATGCGGCCCACGCTGCAGCGCGCCGACACAGTGGTGATCGTCTCGGGCGGCAGCGTCGACGAGGCCCGCCTGGCCTCCGAGACCCTCACCTGGCTGGACGCGAACGGCTACGGCGCCCTGGTGCGCAACGCGGTCGTCGCGCTCAACACGGCGACGCAGGGCACGAGCCTGGTGAAGCTGGAGGAGATCGAGTCGCACTTCCGCTCCCGCGTCCGCGACATCGTCCGCATCCCCTACGACCCGGTGCTCGCCGCCGGCTCCGTGGTGAAGTGGGAGCAGCTGCGCGAGGGCACGAAGGACGCCGCACGCCTGCTCGCCGCGCTCGTGGTCGAGGGCATGCCGGTCCGACGTGTCTGAGCCCCGGGGCTCCGGGGCGGCGTCCGCCGCGCACCAGGACCGTACCGACGGGCCCGACGCGTCCACCGACGCCTTCGACCTGATCGTCGTCGGGGCCGGCTCCGGCAACTCGATCGTCGGTCCGGAGTTCGACGGCCTGCGGGTCGCGATCCTCGACGACGGGGAGTGGTTCGGCGGCACCTGCCTCAACGCCGGCTGCATCCCGACCAAGATGTTCGTCCACGTCGCCGACGTGGTCACCGACGTCGACCAGGGCGGCCCGATCGGCGTCCACTCCCGCCTCCGCCGCCCCGAGTGGGCCGAGGTGCGCGACCGTGTGTTCGGCCGGATCGACGCGATCAGCGAGGGCGGTTTCGAGTACCGCGATCAGCGCTCCCCGAACGTGACCGTCCTCCGCGAGAGCTTCGGCTTCGAGTCGCTCGGAGACGGCGACCGCCCGCACGTCCTCGTCAGCGCCAGCGGTGCCCGCATCAGTGCGCCGCAGGTGGTCGTGGCCGCCGGCTCGCGGCCCAGGCCGCTCCTCGCCGCGTACGAGCCGGACCCCCGCATCCAGGACTCCTCCTCCGTCATGCGGCTCGACGAGCTCCCCGAGCGGATGCTGATCCTCGGCGGCGGCGCGGTGGCCGTCGAGTTCGCCCACGTCTTCTCCTCCTTCGGCACGGCCGTGACCGTCGCCGTCCGCGGCGACCGCCTCCTCCGCGCCCTCGACGAGGACGTCTCGCGCCGGTTCACCGGGATCGCCGCCGAGCGGTACACGGTGCTCACCGGAGTGAGCGCCGAGAGCGTCGACGCCCAACCTGACGGGCTCCGCGTCGCCCTCAGCGACGGCACGACGGTCGAGACCGACCTGCTCCTCGTCGCCCTCGGCCGCGACCCCAACAGCGACACGGTCGCCGCCGCCTCCGTCGGGATCGATCTGCACGAGGACGGCCGGATCAGCGTCGACACCGAGCAGCGCGTCCTCTCCGGCGGACGCCCCGTGCCCGGCCTCTTCGCCCTCGGCGACGTGTCGTCGCGCTGGCAGCTCAAGCACGTCGCCAACCACGAGGCGCGCCTCGTGGCGCACAACCTCCTGCACCCGGGCGAGCTGCTCTCCGACACCCTCTCGCCGGTGCCCGGCGCGATCTTCGCCCACCCGCAGATCGCCCACTTCGGGCTCACCGCGGCCGAGGCGCGGGACCAGGGCCTGGACGTCGTCACCGTCACCCAGGAGTACGGCTCCACCGCCTTCGGCTGGGCGCTCGAGGACGACTCCAGCGCCTGCCTCCTGGTCGTCGGCATCGACGGCGCCCTCCTCGGCGCGCACATCATCGGGCCGCAGGCCAGTATCCTCATTCAGCCGCTCGTCCAGGCCGCCAGCGCCGGCACCGGCATCCGCGGACTCGCCCGCAGCCAGTACTGGCCGCACCCCGCAGCGAGTGAAGTCGTCGAGAACGCCCTCCTGAGCGCGGAGGAGGCCCTGAGGGAGCGCACCACATGACCGAACGCCAGATCCGCATCTTCGGGGACCCGGTGCTGAAGACCCGGTCCACGACCATCGAGACGGTCGACGTCGGCGTCCGCGGCCTCGTCGAGGACCTCGTCGACAGCGTCCGACCGCCCGGACGCGCCGGCGTCGCAGCCCCCCAGATCGGCGTCAACCTCCGCGCCTTCAGCTACAACGTCGACGGCGTCATCGGGTACATCCTCAACCCCGAGATCATCGAGCTCAGCGGAGACCCGCGACCGGTCGACGAGGGCTGCCTCTCCGTCCCGAACCTCTGGTACCCCGCGATCCGCTACCCGCACGCGAAGGTCCGCGGCACCGACCTCGACGGCAACGAGATCGTCCTCGAAGGCGACGGCCTCATGGCCCAGGCCCTCCAGCACGAATGCGACCACCTCGACGGACGCCTCTACCTCGACCGCCTCTCCCAGGACGACCGCCGCGCCGCCATGAAGGCCGTCCGGGAATCCGACTGGTTCTGAGTTCGATTCCGGGCCGGTCCCTGCCCGGCCCG
The DNA here is from genome assembly GCF_002932395.1 of Rathayibacter sp. AY1D9. NCBI lineage: Bacteria > Bacillati > Actinomycetota > Actinomycetes > Micrococcales > Microbacteriaceae > Rathayibacter > Rathayibacter sp. AY1D9. Next base: position 34,127 of record NZ_PSVQ01000025.1, on the reverse strand, counting down.
GCGCGGTCGGCTTTTCGGGGTGGGCGCGTTCTGTGGAGCGTCGTGCGTTCCGCCGACGGGAAAGCGCTGGGACGCGCTTTCCCGGATACGGCTGTGTCGAGGGGGGCGGTCCCTGCCCGGCTCCGCGCGGTCGGCTTTTCGGGGTGGGCGCGTTCTGTGGAGCGTCGTGCGTTCCGCCGACGGGAAAGCGCTGGGACGCGCTTTCCCGGATACGGCTGTGTTGAGGGGAGCCGGTCCTTGCCCGGCTCCACGCAGTCGGCCGCTCGAGGTGGGCGCGTTCCATGGAGCGTCGTGCGTTCCGCCGACGGGAAAGCGCTGGGACGCGCTTTCCCGGATCCGGCTGTGTTGGTGGGGAGCCGGTCCCTGCCAGGCCCGGCGCGGTCGGCTCAGCGAGGTGGGGGCGTTCCGTGGAGCGTCGGGCGTTCCGCCGACGGGAAAGCGCTGGGACGCGATTTCCCGGATACGGCTGTGTTGAGGGGGAGCCGGTCCTTGCCCGGCTCCGCGCGGTCGGCTTCTCGGGGTGGGCGCGTTCTGTGGAGCGTCGTGCGTTCCGCCGACGGGAAAGCGCTGGGACGCGCTTTTCCGGATACGGCTGTGTCGAGGGGAGCCCGTCCTTGCCCGGCTCCGCGCGGTCGGCCTTTCGAGGTGGGCGCGTTCCGAGGAGCGTCGTGCGTTCCGCCGACGGGATAGAGCTGGGCGCGCTGTCCCGGAGGCGGCTGCGATCGGGACGGCCTGCTGGTGACGGCGGGAGAGCGCGGGGTCAGCGGAGGGAGATGCCCTCGGTGGCGGGGGCGGCGGAGTAGACGGCGGCGATGGTGTCGGCGAAGTCGGCGAGGATGACGTTGCGCTTGATGCTCATCTTCGGAGTCAGGTGACCGCTCGCCTCCGTGAACTCGGTCGGGAGGATCACGAACTTCCGGATCGACTCGGCGCGGGACACGCGCTCGTTCGCCGCATCGACGGCCCGCTGCACCTCGGCCAGAACGACCGGGTTCACGGCCGCGTCCTCGAGTGAGAGGCCCTTGTCCTGCCCGTTGTTGGCGAGCCACGTCGGCAGCATCTCGGAGTCGAGCGTGACCAGAGCAGCGATGAACGGGCGCTGATCGCCGACGACGACGACCTGGCCGACCAGCGGGTTCGCGCGGATCGGATCCTCCAGCGCCGCCGGAGCGACGTTCTTGCCGCCGGCGGTGACGATGATCTCCTTCTTCCGCCCGGTGACGCGCAGGTACCCGTCCTCGTCCAGGGTTCCGAGGTCGCCCGTGCGGAACCACTCGCCGTCGAACGACTCGGCCGTCGCCGCCTCGTTGTTCCAGTAGCCGCCGAAGACGTCGATGCCGCGCACCTGGATCTCGCCGTCGCCCGCGATCCGGATCGAGACGCCGGGCATCGCCGGGCCCACCGAGCCGATCTTGAAACGCTCGGTGCGGTTGACCGTGGCGGGCGCCGTCGTCTCCGTGAGGCCGTAGCCCTCGAGGATCTTGATGCCGAGGCTGTGGAAGAAGTGCCCGAGCCGGTCTCCCAGCGGCGCCGAGCCGGACACCGCGAAGCGGACGTTCCCGCCCATGGCGGTGCGCAGCTTCGAGTAGACGAGCCGGTCGAAGAGGAGGAACTGCAGCTTCAGCGCGAGCGGCACCGAGCCCGCCTCGAGCGCCATCGAGTGGGCGACGGCGACGTCGGCCGCGCGGCGGAAGATCTTCCCCTTCCCCCCGGCCTCGGCCTTCTGCTCGGCGGAGTTGTAGACCTTCTCGAACACGCGCGGCACGGCCAGGAGGAACGTCGGCTTGAAGGACGCGAGCGAGGGGAGCAGCTGCCTGGTGTCGGCCTGGTGCCCCACCTTCACCCCGCCGTGCACGCAGAGGATCGCGATGAAGCGGGCGAACACGTGCGCCGTGGTGATGAACAGCAGCGTCGACGCGCCGGGCTGGTGGATCAGCTCCGTCAGGGCGACCGCCGAGTTGCGGCTGAGCTCGACGAAGTTCGAGTGCCGGATGATGCAGCCCTTGGGGCGGCCGGTGGAGCCGGAGGTGTAGATGATCGTCGCGATGTCGGTGCCGGTCGCCAGCGAGCGGCGGCGCTCGATCTCGGCGTCCGGCACGTCGACGCCGCGCGCGACGAGCTTGTCCAGATCGCCCAGCCCGATCTGCCAGGCGAGTCGGACCTCGGGAAGGTCGGCGCGGATCTCGTCGAAGCGGGCGAAGTGCTCGGGAGTCTCGACGATCACGGCGTGCGCGCCGGAGTCGGCGAGGTTCCACTGCACCTGCGCGGGGGAGGAGGTCTCGTACACCGGGACGAGGATCCCGCCGGCGAACCAGACGGCGAAGTCGATCAGCGTCCACTCGTAGCGCGTCTTGCAGATCAGCCCGACCTTCTCGCCCGGCTCGAGGCCGGCGGCGACGAAGCCCTTCGCGAGGGCCGTGACCTGGTCGAGGAACTCCTGCGCCGTCACATCGCGCCAGCCGTCGCCGTCGGGCAGCGCGAAGAGCGGGCGATCGGGTGTCTCGCGGACGCGGTCCAGCAGGAGGGCGGTCGTGTTGGCCTGGGGATCGGCCGGAACCACCAGGGGGGAATCGAACTGGTCCACGGCAACTCCTTCGGTACCTGAATGAACGTCGTCTCCACCCTACCGGCGCGGCGCAAGCTGTGGATCCGTTCAGGGTAACGATCCAGCGGTGGCTCCGCGAGGAGGGCCGACACGCGTCGCCGGGTCTCGCCGCTGAGCCGCATCGGAGCGCTCGCGGTCACTACACTCGTCCTGGCCGCCGCTCAGGGCGGCCCGCCGACGCTGCCGCGCCGGTGGCGACGGGAAGGCGGTTCGCGTGCACGCGATCGGGATCGACATCGGCGGCACGAAGATCGCCGGAGCCCTGGTCGACGAGTTCGGGGGGATCCTCCGCGAGGACCGTCGGCCCACGCCCGCCGGGCACCCCGAGCTGATCGTCGACGTCGTGGTCGAGATGGTCGAGCATCTGCGCTCCGGTCTGCTCCCGGGAGACGTCTCCGCGGTCGGAGTCGCCGCCGCCGGCTTCATCGACGCCTCGCAGTCGATCGTCTACTACGCCCCGAACATCAACTGGCGCAACGAGCCCTTCCGCGAGAAGCTCTCGGCCCGCATCGACCTGCCGATCATCATCGAGAACGATGCGAACGCCGCCGGCTGGGCCGAGTTCCGCTACGGCTCGGGCCGCCTCGTCAGCGACATGCTGATGCTCACCATCGGCACCGGAGTGGGTGGCGCGATCGTCATCAACGACCGGCTCCTGCGCGGCGGCTTCGGCGCCGCGGCCGAGATCGGGCACATGCGCGTCGTCCCCGGAGGCCTGCCCTGCGGCTGCGGCGCCCGCGGCTGCATCGAGCAGTACGGCTCGGGCCGCGCGCTCCAGCGCTTCGCCGGCGAGCTGGCCGACGCGGGCGGGATCGGCCAGGGCATCGCCGACGCCCGCGCCCGCAACGGCGGCGAGCTGAACGGCCACCTCATCTCCGAGCTGATCACCGCCGGCGACCTCGGCGCCCTCGCGGCGCTGCGACAGCTCGGCCACTGGCTGGGCGAGGCGGCGGCCAGCCTGAGCGCCGTCCTCGACCCGCAGATGTTCGTCATCGGCGGCGGAGTGGCGCAGGCGGGCGACCTCCTGCTGGACCCCATCCGCCAGGCCTACCTCGACAACCTCCCCGCCCGGGGCTACCACCCCGAGCCCGAGTTCCGCATCGCGGAGCTCGTCAACGACGCCGGAGTCGTGGGGGCCGCCGACCTGGCGCGCCTGCACGCGAGCTCCCTCTAGCGGCACCCGCCGCACCCGATCCGCCGCACCGCCGAGGAGCCCGATGTTCTACTGGTTCATGAAGCACATCGTCGCGGGCCCGCTCCTGAAGACGATCTTCCGGCCGTGGGTGGTCGGTGCCGACAAGGTGCCGCAGAACGGCGGCGTGATCCTCGCGAGCAACCACCTCTCCTTCATCGACTCCGTGATCCTCCCGCTGGTGATCGAGCGGAACATGGTCTTCCTCGCCAAGAGCGACTACTTCACCGGCAAGGGCCTCAAGGGCTGGGCGACGCGGACGTTCTTCACCGCCACGGGGATGCTGCCCATCGACCGCTCCGGTGGCAAGGCGTCGGAGGCCTCGCTCAACACGGGCCTCCGCGTCCTCGCGGGCGGCCACGCCCTGGGCATCTATCCCGAGGGCACGCGCAGCCCCGACGGTCGCATGTACCGCGGCCGCACCGGAGTCGCCCGCATGGTCCTCGAGGCCCGCGTGCCCGTCATCCCGGTCGCCATGATCGACACCGCTCGCATCATGCCCATCGGCAAGCGCCTGCCGAAGCTGGGCCGCATCGGCATCGTCTTCGGGGAGCCGCTCGACTTCAGCCGCTTCGAGGGCATGGAGGGCGACCGGTTCATCCTCCGCTCGATCACCGACGAGATCATGTACGAGCTCCTCGCCCTGAGCGGCCAGGAGTACCTCGACGTCTACGCGACCTCGGTCAAGGAGAAGCGCGCGGCCCTCACCCGCTGAGCGCCCGCTCGATGCCGGGGCCACCTCCCGGCCGAGCGCTCTGCCAGGCGATAAGCTCGTCAACCGCTGCCGTCCGTCCGGACGGCGGCCCTCCGCGCGCCGCTGGCGCCCGTCAGAACCGGGAACACCCTCGTGGTCATCGATCCGAACGAACCGTACGTCCTCGCCGCCCCCTCCGTGGTCGCCGGCCTGGACTATTGGCGCGAGCTCGAGATCAAGCAGCAGCCGCAGTGGCCCGATGCGGAGGCCGTGCGAGCGGCGTCCGCCGAGGTGGCCGCGCTCCCTCCGCTGGTGTTCGCCGGCGAGGTGGACCAGCTGCGCGAGCGTCTCGGAGCCGCGGCCCGCGGCGAGGCGTTCCTCCTGCAGGGCGGCGACTGCGCCGAGACCTTCGCCGGAGCGACCGCCGAGCAGATCCGCAACCGCGTCAAGACCGTGCTGCAGATGGCCGTCGTCCTGACCTACGGCGCGAGCATGCCCGTCATCAAGATGGGCCGGATGGCCGGCCAGTTCGCGAAGCCGCGCTCGAGCGACCTCGAGACCCGCGGCGACGTGACCCTGCCCGCCTACCGCGGCGACATCGTCAACGGCTACGACTTCACCCCGGAGTCGCGCGCCGCGGACCCGCGCCGCATCGTGCAGGGCTACCACACCGCCGCCTCGACGCTGAACCTCATCCGCGCCTTCACGCAGGGCGGATTCGCCGACCTGCGCCTCGTCCACTACTGGAACAAGGGCTTCACCGAGAACCCGCAGAACCAGCGCTACGAGCAGCTGGCCCGCGAGATCGACCGCGCGGTCAAGTTCATGGTGGCGTGCGGGGCCGACTTCGAGGGCATGAAGCGCACCGAGTTCTACACCGGCCACGAGGGCCTGCTGATGGACTACGAGCGCCCCATGACGCGCATCGACTCGCGGACCGGTACGCCGTACAACACCTCCAGCCACTTCATCTGGATCGGCGAGCGCACCCGCGAGCTCGACGGCGCGCACGTCGACTTCCTGTCGCGGGTGCGCAACCCGATCGGCGTGAAGCTCGGCCCGTCGACCACGCCCGAGACGATGCTCGAGCTGATCGACAAGCTCGACCCCGAGCGGGAGCCCGGTCGCCTCACCTTCATCACCCGCATGGGTGCCGGGAGGATCCGCGACGCCCTCCCGCCGCTGCTCGAGGCCGTCAAGCGGAGCGACGCCCTGCCGCTGTGGGTGACCGATCCGATGCACGGCAACGGGCTGACGACGCCGACCGGCTACAAGACCCGTCGCTTCGACGACGTGGTCGACGAGGTCAAGGGCTTCTTCGAGGCGCACCGCGCCGCGGGGACGCACCCGGGCGGCATCCACGTCGAGCTCACGGGCGACGACGTCACCGAGTGCCTCGGCGGCTCGGAGCACATCGACGAGGCGACGCTCGCCACCCGGTACGAGTCGGTCTGCGACCCGCGCCTCAACCACATGCAGTCGCTCGAGCTCGCGTTCCTCGTGGCGGAGGAGCTCCGGGGCCGCGCGATCTGATCCGACCCCGACCGCCGGTCGAGTCCTCGTTGAGGGCTCGACCGGCGGCGTCAGGTCGTGATGGTGATCGACAGCTGGATCGTCGTGCCGCGCTGCACGAGATCGCCGGCCTTGTTGGACTGGTTCGTGACCTTGGTCAGCTCGTTCGGCGCCGCGTCGATCAGCGGGCCGAGCGTCGTCAGGGAGTAGCTCCACGACAGGTCCGCCGCCTCGAGGGCCGCCTTCGCCTCGTCGCGGTTCATCCCCACGACGTTCGGCACGGCGACGGGCTCGGGCCCCTTCGACACGACGACCGAGACGGTGTCGCCGGTCACGGCGGGCGCCTCCGGGTTCGCCTGCGTGAGGACGACGCCCGCGGCCACGGTGTCGCTCCAGTCCTCGCCGCTGCGGTCGAGGGCGAGACCGGCCGCCTCCGCCTTCGCCGTCGCGTCGTCGATCGAGAGGCCGACGACGTTCGGGATCGGTCCGAGGCTCACCACCATCGCGATGGTGCTGGTCTCGGACATCGTCTCGGGCAGCGCCGATCCGTCAGGCAGCGAGGCGGAGACGACCACACCCGCGTCGACGTCGGCGTCGAAGATCTTCGAGACGTCGCCGACGGTGAAGGAGCCGCCCGTCACCGCGGCAGCAGCGTCGGCCTCCGAGAGGCCGGCGAGCGACGGGACCGGCAGCTGGCGCGGCCCGCTCGAGACGGTCAGCGTGATGACGGAGCCCTTGTGCACCCCCTGCCCGCCGGGCGGATCGGAGCTCACCACCGTCCCCGCGGGCACGGTGAGGTCGGGCGTCTCCTGCGGCTGCACCTCGAAGCCCTGCGCCTGCAGCTGGGCCGTCGCGTCCTGCTGCGACTGGCTGACGACGTCCGGGATCGACACGATCGCGCCGGGTCCCTCGCCGAACCACCAGGCCGTCCCGCCGCCGATGAGCGCCAGGAGGAGCACGACCACCGTGAGCAGGACGCCGCGACGCCGTCGGACGCGGCGCCTGCTCGCGAGCCGGGCGACGGTGTCGTCGTCCTCGTCGACCACGAGTACCGCTCCGGGCGCCGGCGCCGGGTCGAAGACCGAGGTCTGCCCGGGCTCCGCCGGATCGAAGACGGCCGTCGCGGGCGCCGGATCGGCGACGGGCGCCGGGAGCGGGGTGACCGCCTGCGTGTCGCCGCGGCGGTCGCTCGGTGTGATGCCCATGAGCCGCTCGGCCTCGAGCAGCTGCGCGAGCATGACACCGGCGTCGCGGGGCCGCATGTCCGGGTCGCGCTCGGTCGCCCAGAGGACGAGCTCGTCGAGCGAGGTGGGGACGGAGGCGACCGTCGCGCTGGGGTACGGGACGGAGTCGTTCGCGTGCTGGTACGCGATCTGCATCGGCTGCTCGCCCGTGAAGGGCTGCTCTCCGGTGAGCATCTCGTAGATCATGATCCCGATGGCGTAGATGTCGCTGCGGGTGTCGGCGGTGCCCCGCGTGACCAGCTCGGGGGAGAGGTAGGCGATCGTGCCGAGGAGGGCCTGACCGGAGGCGGTGTTGGCGGAGGCGGCGCGCGCGAGGCCGAAGTCGCCGATCTTGATCCGGCCGTCGTCGGCGAGGAGCACGTTCTCGGGCTTGAGGTCGCGGTGGAGGATCCCGGCGCGGTGCGCGGCGGCGAGACCCGAGAGCACGGAGTGCATGATGTCGACGACCTGCTGGGCGGTCAGCCGGCCGCGCTCCTTGAGCAGGTCGCGCAGGGTGATCCCGGGGAGGTACTCCATCACCAGGTAGGCCATGTCCGAGTCCTGGCCCTGGTCGAAGACGCTGACCACGTTCGGGTGGGCGAGACGGGCGGCGGAGCGCGCCTCCTGGACGAAGCGGTTCTTGAACGTCGCGTCGTCGGAGAGGTGGCCGTGCATGACCTTCATCGCCACGCGGCGCTCGAGGCGCTGATCGTGCGCGAGGTAGACCGTCGCCATGCCGCCGCGGGCGATCCTCGAGCGCACCTCGTACCGGCCGTCGACGAGACGGCCGAGGAGAGGGTCGAGCTGGCTGGTGGTCACGCGACGAGTCTAGGCAAGACCCCCGGGGGAACCGGTGAGCGACGCCCGGGCGGCGCAGGACGGGCCCGACTCCTTCTCCGGGGCGCCCGCAGTTGGCGGCCCTCCGGGCTCGTGGCAGTCTTGACGCGTGACCGACTCGTCCGCTTCCCCCGCCACCTCGACCGATTCCGAGCTCGAGTGGCTGACCGTCCCCGACCTCGTGGAGCTGACCGGGCTCGGCGCCGGCCGGGTCCGCCGCCTCCTCGAGGAGCGCCACCTGCTCGGCACCCGCCGCGACGGCGTGCTGAAGGTCCCCGCCCTCTTCCTCCGCGACGGGGAGCCGATGAGCGAGATCCGCGGCACCGCGATCCTGCTCGCCGACTCCGGCTTCACCGACGACGAGGCGGTCGACTGGATGCTGACGGTCGAGGAGAGCCTGGGCACGAGCCCGATCGTCGCCCTCCGCGCCGGCCGCAAGGCCGAGGTCCGGCGGGTCGCCCAGGCCCTGGCCTGATCCCGCCCGTCCGCTCCTAGGAGGTGCGGACCGTGACCTGGGCGGCCAGCTCGCGCAGCTCCCCCACGCCCTCCGTGCGGAGCGGCGCGTCGGGGAGGACCGCGATCGCCGCGGCCACCTCCTGGTCGATGCGCTCCTCGAGCCGCTCGAGGGCGCCGCTGCCCGCGATGATCTCCTGCGCCCGCGCGATGGACGCCGCGTCGGCGTCGCTCCGGCCCACGACCGCGTCGAGCTCGGCCCGCTCGCCCGGCGAGCACGCGCCGCGGGCGAGGCCGAGCAGCACGGTGCGCTTGCCCTCCCTCAGATCGTCGCCGGCCGGCTTTCCCGTCACTGCCGGGTCGCCGAAGACTCCGAGGACGTCGTCGCGCAGCTGGAAGGCGATCCCGACCGGGAGCCCGAAGCGGCGCAGGGCGTCCAGCTGAGCGTCGTCGCCGCCGGCGAGGGAGCCGCCGATCACCAGCGGCGCCTCGATGCTGTACTTCGCGCTCTTGTAGACCACCACCCGCTCCGCCCGCTGCAGGTGCTCGTGCTCGGGGTGCTGCACCCACGCGCTCTCCTCGAGGATGTCGAGGTACTGGCCCAGCGTGACCTCGGTGCGCATCAGGTTGAACTCGGCGCGCGCGCGCTCGGCCGCGACTCGATCCCCGAGCGACCACTCCGCCGCGGCGAAGATCTCGTCCGACCAGACCAGGAGGAGGTCGCCGAGGAGGATCGCGGAGGAGCGGCCGAACTCGTCGCGGTCGCCGGTCCAGCCGCCGTCGGCGTGGAAGGAGGAGAAGCGCCGGTGGGCCGCGGGAGCGCCGCGGCGGGTGTCGGAGTTGTCGATCACGTCGTCGTGGACGAGGGCGGCGGCGTGGAACAGCTCCAGCCCGGCGCCCACCCTCGCGATCGGATCGGAGCCGCTCGGATGGGCTTCGCTCGAGGTGCTCGACACCGCGTTCCAGCCCGCCTCGCAGAAGCGCGCGCGGAACCGCTTGCCCCCGCTGAGAAAGTCCCGCGAAAGGTCGCCGAGGGCGGAGACGTCCTCTCCTATGGAGCGCAGAATTGGCGTGCGCCCGGTGAGGAATTCATCGATTCGGAGCTGGACGCGATCGACCAGTCGAGAGCTGTGGTTCACCCGACCAGCCTATGCACCGAAGGTGCCTGGTGCCCGCGTCGGGCTCGGTCTACACTGAAGCGCCGCCCGACCGGTCGAGCCCAGACGCCGCCTATTCCGGTGCCGATCCCCGAAAGGGTCGACGCCGCACCCTGAAGGGGTCACGATGCCGCTTTCGGAACACGAGCAACGGCTCCTCGATGAGATGGAGCGGAACCTCTACCAGAACGACGCCGATTTCGTGGCGGCGGTCGGCAAGGGGCGCGGCGGCACCAACTACCGGGCCCTCGTGCTCGGCATCCTCCTCGGCATCCTCGGTCTCGCCGTGCTCGTCGCGGGAGTGGTCGTGCGCCAGCCCCTCGTCGGCATCCTCGGGTTCGCCTTCATGCTCGGCGGCGTGATCGTGGCCATGCGCCCGGCCGCCGGCGGCTCCGCCGAGCCCGGCCTGCCCGACGTCGGCCGTCCGTCGAAGCCCCGCTCGGGCAACCGCCAGGGGTCCGGCTTCATGGACCGACTGAACGACAGATGGGACAACCGCGGAGACGGGCGCGGCTAGCCCCCCCTCCGCTCCACCACAGGGTCGATCCTCACGGATCGGCCCTTTTTTCGTGCCCGCGGCCTCCCTCCCGCGACCTTCCCCCTCCACTTCGCCCCACTGTCGCGATTCCGCGGAAACACGCGGATGACCGGGGCCTCTCCGGCGTGCCCCGCGCCGCGCCGGGGTTGTGAGTGGGGGGAAGTGGAGTACTGTGGAGGACACACCATCCTTGGCCGGAAGAAGTGGGGGGCAGTCCGTGTTCCTCGGCACCTATTCCCCCAAGCTCGACGAGAAGGGCCGCGTGATCCTCCCCGCCAAGTTCCGCGACGAGCTCTCCTCCGGAGTCGTCGTCACGCGCGGCCAGGAGCGGTGCCTGTACGTGTTCAGCCAGGCCGAGTTCGAGGTGATGCACGAGAAGATCCGGCAGGCGCCGGTGACCAGCAAGCAGGCGCGGGACTTCCTCCGGGTGTTCCTCTCGGGCGCGAGCGCCGAGACGCCGGACAAGCAGAACCGCGTGACCCTCCCGGCTCCGCTGCGTGCGTACGCGGGCCTCGACCGCGACCTCACCGTCATCGGAGCGGGCAACCGCGCCGAGATCTGGGCGCAGGGCGCCTGGGAGACCTACCTGCAGGAGCAGGAGTCCGTGTTCTCCGACACCCAGGAGGAGGTGATCCCCGGCCTGTTCTAGGTCCTGTCGCGCGACTCCCAGCCACTCGGCGCCCGGACGCACCTTCCCCGGTGTCCGGACGCGAGGTGGATGGGGATCGGACGACAGGAACGGGAACGGCGGGACCGCCATGGCAGAGAACACTCCGAAGGGCGCTCCGCGCCCGACCGAGGAGCGGCACCTCCCGGTGCTGCTCGAGCGCTGCGTCGAGCTCCTGGCTCCGGCGCTGGAGCGCGACGGGGCGGTCGTCGTCGACGCGACGCTCGGCATGGGCGGGCACTCGCTCGCGCTGCTCGAGCGCTTCCCCGGCCTGCACCTCGTGGGCCTGGACCGCGACCCCGAGGCGCTGCAGCTCGCGGGGGAGCGGCTCTCCGCCCACGCCTCCCGGATCGACCTCGTGCACGCCGTCTACGACGAGCTGCCCGACGTGCTCGACGAGCTGGGCATCGACACGATCGACGGTGCGCTCTTCGACCTCGGCGTCTCCTCGCTCCAGCTCGACGAGACCGAGCGCGGCTTCTCCTACTCCAAGGACGCGCCGCTGGACATGCGGATGGACTCGACCGCCCCGCTCACGGCGGCGAGCATCCTCGCCGACTACGACGAGACCGCCCTGCGCCGCATCTTCCACGAGTACGGCGAGGAGCGCCTCGCCGCGCGCTACGCCAAGAAGATCGTGGAGGCCCGCCGCGAGGCTCCGCTGGAGCGCTCCGGCCGTCTCGTCGAGATCATCCAGGCGGCGACCCCGGTCGCGATCCAGCGGAACGGCCACCCCGCCAAGCGCGTCTTCCAGGCGCTGCGGATCGAGGTCAACCAGGAGCTGTCCGTCCTCGAGCGGGCGATCCCCGCCGCGCTGGGCCGGATCAACGAGGGCGGGCGGATCGTCGTCGAGGCGTACCAGTCGCTCGAGGACCGGATCGTCAAGCGCGCGCTCCAGGCCGCGTCCTCCTCCACCGCCCCGGCCGGCCTCCCGATGGAGCTGCCGGAGCATCGACCCGAGTTCCGACTCGTCATCCGCGGAGCCGAGCTCGCCTCCGACGACGAGAAGGCCCGCAACCCCCGAGCGACACCCGTGCGTCTGCGCGCGGCCGAGAGGATCAGGAGCACCGCATGAGCGCCACCGCCGTCATCGACCCCGCCGTCATCGACACCGCCCGCCGAGCACGCCCCGAGGAGGAGGCGCCCCGCCCCCGCATCGAGGCCGTCCCGGCCGGTCAGGCGCAGTCGCGCCCGAAGCTCGTGTACGGGATCGTCGCCGTCGCCGGCCTCTTCGCGATCATCGTCGTCCAGCTCCTGGTGAGCGTCGGCCTCTCGCAGGGGGCCTACCAGATCTCGGCGCTGCAGACCGAGCAGAAGTCGCTCACCCGCAGCAACGCGGAGAAGCAGGACGCCGTCGACACGCTGAGCTCGCCGCAGAACCTCGCCACCGCCGCGCAGGGCCTGGGCATGGTCGCCAACACCGCGCCGGTCTACCTCCGCCTCTCGGACGGCGCCGTGCTGGGCGACCCCTCCTCCGCCGCGTCGAGCGAAGTCGCGGGCACCGCCTCCGCGCCGCTCGTGCCCAACGCCCTCGTCCCGGCTCTCCAGCCCGGCGCGAGCGCGTCCTCCCCGGCTGTCGACGGTGCGGCCGTACCGTTGCAGGGCGAGCTGCCCGCGCCCATCACGCACTGACGCACGGCGTCGCGGTCCGCCTCCGCGCGGGCACCCGCCCCGCGGGGCGCACGACGACCATCCGGACCCGACGAACGGCGGCCCGCCCGCCCGGAGCAAGAAGGACACCGCCGCAGTGAGACACCACCGCTCGAGCAGACGCCGCACGGCCGTCACGTTCGTCATCATCGTCGCCGTCGTCGGACTCTTCATCGGCAAGCTGGTGGACATCCAGATCGTGCGGGCGAACGAGCTCACCGATGCGGCCGCCCAGAACCAGTCGAACAGCGTCGTCACCTACGGCCAGCGCGGCCCCATCGTGGACCGCTCCGGGACGGTGCTCGCGGACACCACCACGCGCTACCGGCTGACGACCTCGCCGAAGAACGTGGCCGAGTTCCCGCGCGAGCTGGGCGAGGACCAGAAGGTCATGGTCAGCGTGCAGCAGGCCGCCTCCGAGATCGGCGCGATCACCGGGCAGTCGGTCGAGCAGATCACCGGAGCGGTGGACGCCGCGCTCGCGAAGGACGCGAAGGCCAACTACCTGATCCTCTCGGAGGGGCTCGACCTCGAGGCCTACCAGAAGCTCGTCGCGCTCGACATCCCGTGGACCTACTTCGAGACCCAGCAGGGACGCAGCTACCCCAACGGCGCGGTGGCCGGCAACCTCGTCGGCTACGTCGGGGCAGACGGAGCGGCCCAGGAGGGCATGGAGTACGCGGAGAACACCTGCCTCGCGGGGCAGAACGGGTCCGAGAGCTACGAGCGCAGCGCCGACTACGTCCGGATCCCGGGCAGCACCGTCTCGGAGACCCCGGCCGTCGACGGCGGGACGCTGAAGCTCACCATCGACTCCGACCTCCAGTACTACTCCCAGCAGGTCCTCTCGCAGCGCGTCGCCGAGGTCGGCGGCAGCTACGGGATCGTCGTGGTGCAGGAGGTCAAGACCGGCAAGCTGCTCGCCGTGGCCGAGACGCCGACCGTCGACCCCAACAACGTCGAGGCGAGCGCCTCCGCCGACCGCAGCTCGCGCGCGTTCCGCGCGCCGTTCGAGCCGGGCTCGACCTTCAAGCCGATGACGGCCGCGATGCTGATCGACCAGGGCCAGGCGGGCCCGACGACCCAGGTCGTCGTCCCGGACTCCTTCGAGAAGGACGGCGCCTCGTTCAGCGACGACTTCGCGCACACCCCGACGAACTACACGCTGACCGGCATCCTCAAGGACTCGTCGAACGTCGGCATCTCGATGCTCGGCTCCCGCCTGTCGGCCCAGACCCGCTACGACTACCTGCAGAAGTTCGGTCTCGGCACGCCCACCACGAGCGGCTTCCCCGGCGAGGAGGGCGGGCTGCTCGCCGACTACCAGGACTGGGACAACCAGACGAACTACACGACGATGTTCGGCCAGGGCGTCTCGGCGACCGCGGTGCAGGTCGCGAGCATCTACCAGACGCTCGGCAACGGCGGAGTGCGGCTCCCGTCGCAGCTGATCGACGGCTGCACCACGGCCGACGGCTCCGTCGTGGACGTCCCCGATGCGACGGGCACCCAGGTGGTGTCGAGCTCGGCCGCGAAGCAGGTCGTCGACATGCTGCAGACGCACTACAACGAGGGCTGGCTGGCGAACGACATCCACGTCGACGGCTACAACATCGCCACCAAGACCGGTACCGCGCAGCAGCCCGACGGCAAGGGCGGCTACTCGAAGAGCTACACCGTCTCGCTCGCCGGGCTCGCGCCGGCGGAGGACCCGGAGTACGTCGTGACGGTCACCATCGCCGATCCGGTTAAGATGAACACGTCCCAGGCGACGGCTCCCGTCTTCCAGCAGGTCATGACCCAGGTGCTCAAGACCAACCGGGTGGAGCCGTCCACGGTGCCGCCCGTCGAGTACCCGACGACGTGGTGAGCCCCGCCGGGACCACGATCCACGCACCAGAACGAGAGAAAGAGCGGGCAGTGCACGACCCTCGCCCGCAGTCCTCCCTCCGCCCCGAGCACCCCGTGCCGCGGAGCCTCTCGCAGCTCGTGGCCGAGTTCTCCCTCGGCCCGGTCCGCGGCCTCGAGGGCGTCGAGGTGAGCGGAGTCACGCTGGACTCGAACCAGGTCGAGTCCGGGGACCTCTACGTCGGTGTCGCAGGACGCCGTGCCCATGGCGCGGCCTTCGCGTCGGCCGCCGCGGCGTCCGGAGCCGTCGCCGTGCTGACCGACCCGGCCGGAGCGGAGCTCGCCGCCGACAGCGGCCTGCCCGTGCTGGTGACCCCCGACCCGCGGGCCGCCCTCGGCGACGTCGCCGCGTGGATCCACCGCACCCGCGAGGACGTCCCGACGCTCTTCGGCGTGACGGGGACCAACGGCAAGACGAGCGTCGTCTACATCCTCGACGCGCTGCTGCGCCGGCTCGGAGTCGTCTCCGGCCTCAGCTCCACCGCCGAGCGCCGGATCGGCGACGTCGCCGTGGTCAGCTCGCTGACCACTCCCGAGGCGAGCGAGCTGCACGGCCTGCTCGCTCGGATGCGCGAGTCCGCCGTCCGCGCGGTCTCCATCGAGGTGTCGGCGCAGGCGCTCACGCGGCACCGGATCGACGGCCTCGTCTTCGACGTCGTCGGCTTCACGAACCTCAGCCACGACCACCTCGACGACTACTCCGATCTGCGCGAGTACTTCGAGGCCAAGGCCGACCTCTTCGAGCCGGAGCGCGCACGCCGCGGCGTCGTCACGGTCGACAGCGCCTGGGGGCGCGAGCTCGCCGAGCGCAGCCGCATCCCCGTCGCGACGCTCGCCGGCTCTCCGGTCGTCGGAGTCGCCCCGACGACGCCCGCCGACTGGTCGATGACGGTGCTGGACGCGACGCCCGACAGCACCACCTTCCGCCTGGAGGGGCCCGAGAACCGCTCCGTCGTCGTCACCGTCTCGCTGATCGGCTGGTACATGGCGTCCAACGCCGCGCTGGCGATCGTGATGCTGGTGGAGTCGGGCTTCGACCTGGACGCCGTCGCGCACGCGCTCGAGGACAGTCGTCTCGACGTCTACATCCCGGGCCGCGCGGAGCTCGTCTCGGGGGAGCGCGGACCGCGCGTCTACGTCGACTACGGCCACACCCCCGACGCGTTCCAGAACGCGCTCGAGGCGCTGCGGACCATCACGCCCGGCCGCCTGTTCATGGTGTTCGGGGCGGACGGGGACCGCGACACGACCAAGCGGAGCGACATGGGCGCCATCGCCGCCCGCCTCGCCGACGTCGTTGTCGTCACCGACTTCCACCCGCGCTGGGAGGATCCGGCCGCCATCCGCGCCGCGCTCCTCCAGGGCGCCCGGGCCGCCGTGCCCGACCGGGAGATCCACGAGATCGCCGACCCGCGCGCCGCCGTGCGCGCCGCCGTCGCCCTCGCGCGCGAAGGGGACTCGATCCTCTACGCCGGGCCCGGCCACGAGGACCACCAGGAGATCGCAGGAGTGCACATGCCGTATTCGGCCAGAGACGACGTCCGTCACGCGCTGCGCGAGGCGGGCTGGCTGTAGATGATCGCCCTCACCCTCACCGAGATCGCCGAGGCCGTCTCCGGACGCCTCCACCTGGCCGGCTCGTCCGCCACGGCCGCCACCGTGATCGACGGAGCGACCGAGACCGACTCCCGCGAGATCGCGCCCGGCGGGATCTTCGTCGCCAAGCGCGGCGAGCACACCGACGGCCACCTCTTCGCTCCCGCCGCTCTCGAGCGCGGTGCCGCGCTCCTCATCGTGGAGCGCCCGCTCGACCTCGACGTGCCGCAGGTCCTCGTCGACGACTCCGTCGAGGCGCTCGGAGCGCTGGCGACCGAGGTCGTCCGGCGCGTCCGCGCGAAGGGCGGGCTCACCGTCATCGGCGTCACCGGCTCGAACGGCAAGACGACGACCAAGAACCTCCTCCGCACCGTCCTCGAGCGGGTCGGAGAGACGGTCGCTCCGCGCGGATCCTTCAACAACGAGGTCGGCGCGCCGATCACGATGCTCCAGGTGTCCGAGTCGACGCGCTTCCTCGTCGCCGAGATGGGCGCGAGCGCGGTCGGCGAGATCCGCCGCCTCGTCCGGATGGCCAGGCCCGACGTCGGCGTCGTCCTCGCCGTGGGCCTCGCGCACGCCGGCGAGTTCGGCGGGATCGAGCGCACGCTCGAGGCCAAGACAGAGATGGTCGCCGACCTCACCGCCGACGACGTCGCCGTGCTGAACGCCGACGACGGCCGGGTCGCCTCGATGGCGGGCCGCACCGCCGCCCGGGTCCTCTGGTTCGGCCGCGGCGAGAGCGCGGACGTCCGCGCCGTCGATATCGACGCGACCGCCGACGGCACCCGCTTCGCCATCGAGGTCTCGGCGGGGGAGGGCCGCGAGGCCGCTCGCGCCGAGCTCCTGCTGCGCGTCCTCGGCGAGCACCACGTGATGAACGCCCTCGCGGCGACCGCCGCCGCGCTCTCTGTCGGAGTGGCGCTGCCCGCGATCGTCGAGGCTCTCGCGACCGTCACCCTCGCCGAGCGCGGCCGCATGGAGGTCCTGGGCGGCGAGGACGTCCGCGTCATCAACGACGCGTACAACGCGAGTCCCGACTCCACCGCGGCCGCCCTGCGCACCCTCGCCCAGATCGCGAAGCCCGGGGGGCGCACCGTCGCCGTCCTGGGAGAGATGAGCGAGCTCGGCGAGTGGGCCGACGAGGAGCACGAGCGCGTGGGCCTGCTGGCCGTCCGCCTCAACATCTCCCAGATCGTGGTGGTGGGCCGAGGCGCCCGCCGGATCCACGTCGCGGCCGAGCGCGAGGGGTCGTGGAGCGGCGAGTCCGTCTTCGCGGAGACCTCCGACGAGGCGTTCGACCTCCTCGAGGACTACCTGCGACCCGGCGACACCGTGCTGGTCAAGTCGTCCAACTCCGCGGGGCTGCGCTTCCTCGCCGACCGTCTCGGGGAG
The DNA here is from genome assembly GCF_002932395.1 of Rathayibacter sp. AY1D9. NCBI lineage: Bacteria > Bacillati > Actinomycetota > Actinomycetes > Micrococcales > Microbacteriaceae > Rathayibacter > Rathayibacter sp. AY1D9. The sequence continues at coordinate 16,703 of NZ_PSVQ01000025.1, read as the reverse complement.
CGTCACCGATGAGGGCACTCCTCCTGTCCGGCGCGTTCTCGGGAGCCTTCACGCTCCTGATGACGCCCCTGTTCATCCGCCTCTTCCACCGCCTGCAGTGGGGCCAGTTCATCCGCGAGGACGGACCGAAGTCGCACCACGTCAAGCACGGCACGGCGACGATGGGCGGCATCGTCATCATCATCGGCACCGTGGTCGGCTACTTCCTCGGGATGCTGTTCGGCAACCGGGCGATCGCGCCGTCGGCCCTGCTGGTGCTCTTCATGATGGTCGGGCTCGGACTCGTCGGCTTCGTCGACGACTTCCTGAAGACCCGCAACCAGCGCAGCCTCGGCCTCGGCGGCTGGGCGAAGATCGCCGGCCAGGTCATCGTCGCCGCGGCCTTCGCGGTGATCGCGATCATGGTCCGCGACTCCAACGGGCTCACCCCCGCGTCCACCTCGATCTCGTTCATCCGCGACCTGCCGTTCGACTTCGCCTCCCTCGGCTGGATCGGCATCGGCCTGTTCGTGCTGTGGATCTGCATCATCGTCACCAGCACGTCGAACGGCGTGAACGTCGCCGACGGGCTCGACGGACTCGCCACCGGGTCCTCGATCCTCGCGATCGGCTCCTACGTCATCATCGGGTTCTGGCAGTCGAACCAGTGGTGCTTCGACCAGCACCTCAACCCCGAGGTCGTCGACAAGTGCTACCAGGTGAGCGACCCGTTCGACCTGGCCATCATCGCGGCGGCCGTCTCCGGTGCCCTGGTGGGCTTCCTCTGGTGGAACACCTCGCCGGCGCAGATCTTCATGGGCGACACCGGCTCGCTCGGCCTCGGCGGCGCGCTCGCGGCTCTGGCGATCCTCACCCGCACCGAGCTGCTGGTCATCCTCATCGGCGGCCTGTTCGTCATCGTGACCGGCTCGGTCATCCTCCAGCGGATCTACTTCAAGCTGACCCGGGGCAAGCGCATCTTCCTGATGAGCCCGCTCCACCACCACTTCGAGCTCAAGGGCTGGGCCGAGATCACCGTCGTGGTCCGGTTCTGGATCATCGCCGGCATCTTCGTCGCCGCCGGAGTCGGGCTCTTCTACCTGGAATGGCTGTCGCTGGCATGACGGATCCCGCCCGTCCCGACTCCCTCCGCAGCTGGCACTCGGACTGGCGCGGCCTGCGCGTCGCCGTGCTGGGCCTGGGCGTCACCGGGTTCTCGGTGGCCGACACGCTGACCGAGCTCGGCTCCGAGGTGCTGGTCCTCGCCGACCGCGCCGACGAGGAGCGCGAGCGCCTGCTCGAGGTGATCGGTGCCCGCCTGCACCGGGCCGACCGCCTCGACTCCGCTCCGGAGGAGCTGCACGCGTTCGCACCGGAGCTGGTCGTGGTGTCGCCCGGCTTCCGGCCGACGCACCCGATCCTCGTGTGGGCGGCGGAGTCCGGGATCCCCGTGTGGGGCGACGTCGAGCTCGCCTGGCGTGTCCGCGACAAGGTCGTGCGCGCCGACGGCACTCCGGCGGACTGGGTGGCCGTCACCGGCACCAACGGGAAGACCACGACCGTCCAGCTCACGGCGACGATGCTCGTGGCCGGCGGCCTCCGCGCCGCCCCCTGCGGCAACATCGGCGTGCCCGTGCTCGACGCGGTCCGCGACCCGCAGGGCTTCGACGTCCTCGTCGTGGAGCTCTCGAGCTACCAGCTGCACTACCTGGGCGCGATCGAGCCGATCGCGAGCGCGTGCCTCAACATCGCCGACGACCACCTCGACTGGCACGGCTCGTTCGACGCCTACCGCGCGGCCAAGGGCAAGGTCTACGCCGGCACCCGCGTCGCCTGCGTGTACAACCGCGCCGACGCGGCGACCGAGCAGATGGTGCTCGACGCCGAGGTGGTGGAGGGCGCCCGGGCGATCGGGTTCGGCCTCGGCGTGCCCGGCCCGAGCGACTTCGGGATCGTCGACGGCATCCTCTGCGACCGCGCCTTCCTCGAGGACCGCCGCACCAGTGCCCTCGAGATCACCACCGTGGACGAGCTCGCCGCACGGAACCTCGCCGCTCCGCACATCGTCCAGAACGTGCTCGCCGCGGCAGCGCTCTCCCGAGCGTGCGGGATCGAGGTCACGGCCGTCCGCACCGCGCTGGCGTCCTTCGAGCTCGACGCCCACCGCATCCAGGTCGTCGCCGAGCACGACGGGGTGACCTGGGTGAACGACTCCAAGGCCACGAACCCGCACGCCGCCGACGCCTCGCTGCGCGCGTACCCGTCGGTCGTCTGGGTCGTCGGCGGCCTGCTCAAGGGCGTCGACGTGGACGCCCTCGTGGCCGCGCACGTCGGCCGCCTGCGGGGCGCCGTGGTGATCGGCGCCGACCGCTCGGCGCTGCTCGCGGCATTCCGGCGACACGCGCCCGCCCTCCCCGTGAGCGAGGCGGTGCCGGACGACACTGGTGCGGTGATGCAGGCGGCCGTCGAGGCCGCCGCGACGCTCGCCCGCTCGGGGGACGTCGTCCTGCTCGCACCCGCCGCGGCCTCGATGGACCAGTTCCTCGACTACGCGGCTCGGGGCCGCTCCTTCGCGGCCGCCGTGGCGACACACCTGGGAGGGGGAGCCGATGACCGCTCCGACGACGAGCCGCCCCGCGGGCCGCTCGCGCACTGAGCCGCGCGGGAAGGACCGGAGCGGGGCCCGCTCCGCGCGGATCGTCCTGTCGAAGGTCTTCGCCTCCCACTCGCCGAACTTCTACCTCCTCTTCGGCACCACGCTCTTCCTGGTGCTGTTCGGACTGACGATGGTGCTCTCCTCCTCGTCGGTCACCTCCTACGTGTCGAGCGACGACTCCTTCGGGGGCTTCCTGCGCCAGGGCGGGTTCGCCCTCCTCGGGATCCCGATGATGCTGGTGGTCTCGCGGCTGCCCCTCGGCGTGTGGAAGCGCGTGACGCCGATCCTGCTCATCGCCGGCTGCGTCCTCCAGTGCCTCGTGCTCTTCACACCGCTCGGCGACTCCGTCGGCGGGAACCGCAACTGGATCCGCCTCGGCGCCTTCAGCATGCAGCCCTCCGAGATCATCAAGCTCGCGCTCGCCCTCTGGCTGGGGCTCCTGCTCGCCCGCCGCTACCGGTCGCCGAAGGACTGGAAGGACGCGCTCATCCCCGTCCTGATCGTCGGCGGCGCGGCGATCGGACTGGTCCTCATCGGAGGCGACCTGGGCACGGTCGTGATCATGGCGGGCATCGTCCTCGCCGCACTCTTCTACGCGAACGTCCAGATGAAGGTCCTCGTGCCGATCGTGGTGGTCGGCGCGATCGGAGCGGTGCTGTTCGCCGTCTCCAGCGACAACCGCCTCACCCGGATCATGTCCTTCCTCGGCGACTGCTCCAACGTCGAGGAGTACCAGAACTCGTGCTGGCAGCCGGTGCACGGCACCTGGGCGATGGCCTCCGGCGGGATCTTCGGCGTGGGCCTCGGCAACTCCAAGGCCAAGTGGTCCTGGCTGCCCGCCGCGGACAACGACTACATCTTCGCCATTATCGGCGAGGAGCTCGGGCTGATCGGAGCGATCGTCGTCCTGGCGCTGTTCGTGGTCCTCGCGGTCGCCTTCTTCCGCGTCATCCACGCGTCCTCCGATCCGTTCGTGCGGATCAGCACCGGCGCGATCATGGTCTGGCTGATCGGCCAGGCGTTCGTCAACATCGGCGTCGTCCTGGGGGTGCTCCCGGTGCTGGGGGTCCCGCTGCCGCTGATCTCCTCCGGAGGCACCGCCCTGCTCAGCTCGCTCCTCGCCATCGGCGTCGTCCTCTCCTTCGCCCGCACCCAGACCGCGCCCCTGCCCGGCGCTGGCGTGCTGCGCCGCAGGAAGGCGGCGGCGGAGTGACCCGCTACCTGCTCGCCGGCGGCGGCACCGCCGGCCACGTCAATCCGCTGCTCGCGACGGCCGACGAGATCCGCAGGCGGAACCCGCGCGACGAAGTGCTCGTGCTCGGCACCGCCGAGGGGCTCGAGGCGCGCCTCGTCCCCCTCCGCGGCTACGAGCTCTCGGTGATCCCGCGGCTGCCGTTCCCGCGCCGCCCGAACGCGGCGGCGCTGCGGTTCCCCGGAGCCTTCCGCGCGACCATCGCCGGCATCGTCCGGACGATCCGCGACCGGCGGATCGACGCGGTGGTCGGCTTCGGAGGGTACGCGGCAGCACCCGCCTACCTGGCGGCCCGCCGCGCCGGCGTCCCCTTCACCGTCCACGAGGCCAACGCGCGCCCCGGGCTCGCCAACCGCCTCGGCGCGCGCGCGACCCGCTCGGTCGGCGTGGCCTTCGAGGGCACGCCCCTGCCGCACGCGCGGGTGGTCGGCATGCCGCTGCGCCGCGAGATCGCCGAGCTCGACCGGGCCGCGCGCCGCGACGAGGCGATGGCGGCGCTGGGCCTCGACCCGTCCCGGCAGACCCTCCTGGTGACCGGCGGCTCCCTCGGCGCTCGACGGATCAACGCGACGGTGCACGCCGCCGCCCGGGATCTCGTCGCCACCGGCTTCCAGGTCCTCCACATCACGGGCGACCGTGCCGAGATCACGGACCCGGGGGTGGCCGGCTACCACCTCCTCGCCTACTGCGACCGGATGGACCTCGCGCTGTCCGCCGCGGACGTGGCCGTCTCCCGCGCGGGGGCGGCGACCGTCAGCGAGCTGACAGCCCTCGGCCTGCCCGCGGTCTACGTCCCGTACCCGGTCGGCAACGGCGAGCAGCGCTACAACGCGCGCGGCGTCGTCGACGCCGGGGGAGCGGTCCTCGTCGAGGACGCCGCCTTCCTCCCCGGCTGGGTCCAGCGGGAGCTCGTACCGCTCCTGGGCGACACCGCCCGTCGCGACGAGATGGCGCGCCGGGCTGCCCGCGTGGGAGTCCGCGACGGCTCCGGGCGGCTCGTCGACCTGATCGAGTCGACCCTCTCCGCTCCGCGCTGAGCCCGCTCCGCGCGGCTCGTGAGAGCACTCCCGCCCACCGTCTACACTGATCCGGCGCACCGCGGGAGGCCCCTCCCGCCCGCCGCGACCCACCCGAAAGCGAGAGCCCCGTGATCAAGCCCGACCTCGGCATCACCGTCCCCGACGAGCTCGGCTCGGTCCACTTCATCGGCATCGGCGGCTCCGGGATGAGCGGGATCGCCCGGCTGTTCCACCACGCCGGGCACCGGGTCACCGGGTCCGACGTCCGCGAGTCCCACCCCATCGAGCAGCTGCGGGAGCTCGGCGTCCCGGTCGCCATCGGCCACGACGCGGCGAACCTCGGGGACGCCGAGGCGGTCGTCGTCACCTCCGCCCTGTGGCCCGACAATCCCGAGTACCTGCTCGCGAAGGAGCGCGGCCTGCCCGTGCTGCACCGCTCGCAGGCCCTCGCCTGGCTGGTGCGCGGCAGGCGCCTGGTCGCGGTGGCCGGAGCGCACGGCAAGACCACGTCGACCGGCATGATCGTCACCGGCCTGCTCGGCGTCGACGCCGACCCCAGCTTCGTCAACGGCGGCATCATCGAGAGCCTCGGCACCTCCTCCGCCGCCGGCTCCGGCGAGGTCTTCGTCGTCGAGGCCGACGAGTCGGACGGCAGCTTCCTCCTCTACGACACCGCGGTCACCCTCATCACGAACGTCGACCCGGACCACCTCGACCACTACGGATCGCTGGAGGCGTTCGAGGAGGCCTTCGTCACCTTCGCCTCCTCCGCGAGCGAGCTCGTCGTCATCTCCTCCGACGACCCCGGCGCCGTCCGCGTCACCGAGCGGCTGGTCGGCGGACGGGTGCTGACCTTCGGCGAGGCCGAGGGGGCGGACGTCCGCGTCGTCGACCTCGACCTCGTCGGCCCCGTCGGCTTCTCGGTCGAGTACGAGGGCAGGCGCTACTCGGCCCGCCTCCGCATCCCCGGCCGGCACAACGCGATCAACGCGGCCGGCGCGTTCGCAGTGCTGGTGGGCCTGGGCTTCGATCCGGCCGCCTCGCTCGAGGCCGTGTCGGCGTTCGGAGGCACGGAGCGCCGCTTCGAGCTGCACGGAGCGGTCCGCGGAGTCAGCGTCTACGACGACTACGCCCACCACCCCACCGAGGTGGCCGCCGCCCTCTCCGCCGCGCGCACCGTGGTCGGCGAGGGCCGCATCATCGCCGTGCACCAGCCGCACCTCTACAGCCGCACCCGCCTCTTCGCCCGCGAGTTCGCCGAGACGCTCGAGCGCTACGCCGACGAGACGATCGTCCTCGACGTCTACGGGGCGCGCGAGGATCCGGAGCCCGGAGTGACCGGAGCGCTGGTCAGCGAGAAGTTCGCCGACCCGTCGCACGTCTCGTTCGTCCCGGACTGGGCGGAGGCGGCCCGCCTCACGGCCGGCATCGCGCGCGAGGGCGACTTCGTCATCACCCTCGGCTGCGGCGACGTCTACCGGATCATCCCGCAGGTGCTCGAGTCGCTCGGCGCGAGCGAGGCCGCGCCGGTCGCACGATGACCGCGGTCCTCGCGCCCGAAGCGGGGGAGCGGCCGTGAAGCGGCCCGACGGCGGACGCCCTCCGGCGCCCGGTCGGAGCGTCCCCGCGCGCGGCGGCGAGCCGGAGCCGGACACCGAGCCGATCCGGATCGTCACCGCGATCCGCGTGGACCCGGAGCCGGCCGAGCGCACTCCGTCGCGCGCGGGCGCGGTCCGCCGCACCCTCTCGGGCCTGCGCCTGCCCGGTGCCGAGAACCGGGCCGTCTCCCGGGCCGCCCGCGAGCGGAGGCGCTACGAGCGGGGGGAGGTCCGCCGCTTCACGAAGCGCGCGCGTCGGCGCCGCCTGATCGCCCTGGTCGTGGCCGGATCGCTCGTCGCCCTCGCCCTCATCGTCGGAGTCGCGGCCTTCTCGCCGCTCATGGCCGTGCGCACGATCGAGATCTCGGGCACCCAGCGCGTCGACGCCGCCGCCCTGCAGAGCGAGCTCGACGACCAGCTCGGCGTCCCGCTCACCCTGGTGGACCGGGACGAGGTCGGCCGCGTGCTGGGCGCGTCCCCGCTCATCCAGAGCTACTCGGTGCAGACCCGGCCGCCGAGCACCCTCGTGGTGTCGATCGTCGAGCGCACGCCCCTCGGCGTGATCGCGGCGGGGGGCCGCTTCGAGCTCGTGGACGCGGCCGGAGTCGTCATCGAGACGGCGGACTCGGCGCAGCCCGGCTACCCGGTCCTCACCACCGCGTCCGGCGACGCCTCGGGAGCCGGCTTCCGCGCGACCGCGCGGGTGCTGCGCTCCCTGCCCGCGTCGCTCGCTCCGCAGGTGACGGCCGCCACGGCCACGACCGGCGACGACGTCTCGCTCACCCTGCAGAACGGCACGGAAGTCGTCTGGGGCGGGTCGGACGAGTCGGCGCTCAAGGCCGTCGTGCTCGAGAAGCTGATGGCCGCGACCGACCCCGCCGTCGTCGGCACTTACGACGTGTCCTCGCCCCAGGCCGCCGTCGTGGCGCCCCGGCCCTGACCGGCGACGGATCCGCGCGTTCTTTCGAGCGTTGCGGGCGTGTCTGCTGGGAGCGCGACCGGACTCCGCCTACCGTCGGAGCCGAACCCCAAATGCATACTCAGCATAACTTTAAGCCTCAACTACAGGTTTAAGGTTCAGCCCGGAGGCCGGAGACGTGACTTCAAACCAGAACTACCTCGCCGTGATCAAGGTCGTCGGCATCGGCGGTGGTGGCGTCAACGCCGTCAACCGCATGATCGAGCTCGGCCTGCGCGGTGTCGAATTCATCGCGATCAACACGGACGCCCAGGCGCTCCTGCTCAGCGACGCCGACGTCAAGCTCGACGTGGGCCGCGAGCTGACCCGCGGACTCGGCGCCGGCGCCGACCCCGAGGTCGGCCGCCGCGCCGCCGAGGACCACGCCGAGGAGATCGAGGAGGTCCTCGCGGGGGCCGACATGGTCTTCGTCACCGCGGGCGAGGGCGGCGGCACCGGCACCGGCGGCGCGCCCGTCGTCGCGCGGATCGCCAAGTCGATCGGCGCCCTCACCATCGGCGTCGTGACCAAGCCCTTCGGGTTCGAGGGACGCCGTCGGCAGACGCAGGCCGAGGCCGGCGTCGCGACGCTGAAGAACGAGGTCGACACGCTCATCGTCGTCCCGAACGACCGCCTGCTCGAGATCAGCGACCGCGGCATCTCGATGCTCGAGGCCTTCGCGACCGCCGACCAGGTGCTCCTCGCCGGCGTCCAGGGCATCACCGACCTGATCACCACGCCCGGCCTGATCAACCTCGACTTCGCCGACGTGAAGTCGGTCATGCAGGGCGCGGGCTCGGCGCTGATGGGCATCGGCTCGTCGCGCGGCGCCGATCGCGCGATCAAGGCGGCCGAGCTGGCCGTCGCCTCACCGCTGCTCGAGGCCAGCATCGACGGCGCGCACGGCGTGCTCCTCTCGATCCAGGGCGGCTCGAACCTCGGCATCTTCGAGATCAACGACGCGGCGCGCCTCGTCCAGGAGGCGGTGCACGCCGAGGCGAACATCATCTTCGGTGCCGTGATCGACGACACGCTCGGCGACGAGGTGCGCGTCACCGTCATCGCCGCGGGCTTCGACGGCGGAGAGCCGGGCGGGACCGCTCAGGCCGCGATCGCCCAGCCGCGCCAGCAGCAGAGCTCGGCGAGCGAGTCGGCCGCCGAGCCCGTCCCGGCTCCCGCCGCCGCCCCTGCGGCCGGCTCGATCTGGTCGAGCACCCCCGTCGCCGCCCCGGCCCCTGTCGCCGACCCGTCCTTCGACGACGACGACAGCGACCTGGACATCCCCGACTTCCTCAAGTAGTCGTGCAGGATCCGGAGCTGGCCGCGCGCTGGGCCGAGGTCTCCGAGCGGGTCGCCGACGCGACCCGCTCGGCCGGTCGCGAGGCGTCCTCGGTCACGACCATCGTGGTGACCAAGTTCCACCCCGTGTCGCTGCTCCGCGACCTCCTCGAGCTGGGCGTCGTCGACTTCGGCGAGAACCGGCACCAGGAGGCGCAGGAGAAGTCGGCCGAGCTGGCGGGGACCGCTGCGCGCTGGCACTTCATCGGGCAGCTCCAGAGCAAGAAGGCGCGCCAGGTGCGCCGCTACGCCGACGCGGTCCACTCCGTCGACCGGCTCGCGCTCGTCCCGCTGCTGGAGGCGGGGGAGGAGCCGCTCGACGTGTTCCTGCAGGTCAACCTCACCGAGGATCCCGACCGCGGGGGAGCGTCGCCCGCCGACGTCGAGCCCCTCGCCAAGGCTCTCGCCGGGGCGCCCGGCCTCACGCTGCGCGGCGTGATGGCGGTCGCTCCGCTGGACGAGGAGCCCCGTCCGGCTTTCGCCCGGCTCCGGTCGATCTCCGACCGCGTGCGCGCCGTCGAGCCCTCCGCCACGGCGATCTCGGCGGGCATGTCGAACGACTTCGCCGAGGCGATCGCGGAGGGTGCGACACACCTGCGAATCGGATCGGCAATCACCGGAGAACGCCCCGCCCGCACCTAACCTCGTGGTGACCCACCTGTGGGAGCACACACGACACGGAGGACACCCCATGGCCAACCCGCTGAAGAAGACGATGGTCTACCTCGGACTCGCCGACGAAGAGGTCGAGTACGAGCGCGCAGAGCCCGTCGAGGCGGCCCCGGCGACGGCCCACCGCGCACCGGTCTCCCCGGTGCAGCCCGTCCCTCCCGTCGAGCCGGTGCAGCAGCCCCGCGCGACGGTCACCCCGCTCCGCAAGCCCACCCCCCAGACCCCGAAGGCGACGGCACCCGCCGAGATGAACGAGATCCTCACCGTCCACCCGAAGCAGTACCGCGACGCGCAGGTCATCGCGGAGAACTTCCGCGACGGCATCCCCGTGATCATCAACCTCTCGCAGATGAGCGATGCGGACGCCCGCCGCCTCATCGACTTCGCGAGCGGACTCTCGCAGGGCCTCTACGGCCGCATCGAGCGCGTGACGAGCAAGGTCTTCCTGCTCTCGCCGTCGCACATCACCGTCGCCGGCGACTCCGCCTCCGCCGAGAGCGACGCCGACGCGTCGTTCTTCGCGAAGTCCTGATCCCGGGGAGCCCTGGCCCCCGGTGACCTCCGTCGTCTCGCTCCTCGGGAGCGTCCTGTACTTCGTGCTGCTGCTCTACTTCTTCGCGATGTGGGCGCGGTTCGTGCTCGACCTCGTCCGCGTGATCCGACGCGACTGGCGCCCCCGCGGTGCCGGCCTCGTCGCCGCGGAGGGCGTCTACACCGTCACGGACCCGCCGATCGGCTTCTTCCGACGCCTGATCAAGCCGGTCTCGATCGGTCCGATCGCGCTCGATTTCGGCTGGAGCCTCACCATGCTCTGCGTCATCGTGGGCATGTACATCGCCACGTGGCTCCAGCGCGCCTGACCGTCCCTGTATCGTTGGCACGTCCGGACGTTCCCCGCGGTGTCAGCACTGCGCCGTGCGCCTGAAGTTGCTAGCTTTAGTCGCGCGTTGTTAAACGTGTACCTACTTGAAATCGAAGGTGGAAAGCCATGGCGCTCACTCCCGAAGACGTTGTCAACAAGCGGTTCCAGCCGACCAAGTTCCGTGAGGGATACGACCAGGACGAGGTCGACGACTTCCTCGACGAGGTCGTCGTGGAGCTCCGCCGCCTGAACCAGGAGAACGAGGAGCTTCGTCAGCGCCTCTCCTCCGGCGACAGCCGCCCCTCGGACGCCCGAGTCTCCGACGCCCCGCGCGAGAGCACTCCTGCTCCCGCCCCGGTGGTCGATGAGGCACCCGAGCCGGAGCCGCAGCCCGAGCCCGAGCCCACCCCGGCTCCCGCGCCGGTCGTCGCTCCCGTCAGCTCCTCGCAGTCGGCTCCGGTCGACGAGGCCGAGAGCTCCAGCGGACTCCTGCAGCTCGCCCGCCGCCTCCACGAGGAGCACGTGCGCGAGGGTGCCGAGAAGCGCGACGCTCTCGTCGCCGAGGGCCGTGCCACGGCCGCCCGCATCGTCGCCGAGGCCGAGGCCAAGCAGCGCCAGCAGGTCGCGAAGCTCGAGGAGGAGCGCGCGACGGTCGAGCACCGCATCGACGAGCTCCGCACCTTCGAGCGCGAGTACCGCCAGAAGCTGAAGAGCTACATCGAGGGCCAGCTCCGCGACCTCGACACCCAGCCGGCGTCGACGGAGTCCTCGCTGTCGGGCTTTGGGGCGTAGTCCCGCCGCAGCGGACGTCAGGCCGAGGGTGCTCGTCACCCTCGGCCTCGTCGCGCTCGCGGTCTTCGCGATCGATCAGACCGCGAAGTTCCTGGTCACGACGAACCTGACCCTGGGCGAGGACGTCCACGTCCTCGGCGACGTCCTGATCCTGCACTACGTGAAGAACCCGGGCGCCGCCTTCTCCCTCGCGAGCGGGTCGACCTGGATCTTCTCGATCATCGCGGCGTGCGTCGTCGTCGCCGTGATCTGGTTCTCGCGCCGGATCCGCTCCACCGCGTGGGGCGTCTTCTTCGGCCTGCTGCTCGGCGGCACCCTCGGCAACCTCTTCGACCGGCTGTTCCGAGAGCCCTCCTTCGGGCTCGGACACGTCGTCGACTTCCTCTTCACGCCGTGGCTGCTCCCGGCGATCTACAACGTCGCCGACATCGCGATCTGCACGGCGATGGCGCTGTTCGTCCTCCTGAGCGTGCGGGGCGTCGGCCTCGACGGCACCCGTGAGCGCGCGGGCCGCGACGAGCAGGACCAGGTCGTGTCCGAGAACGGCGCTCCCGCCGCCCCCGGAGCGGGCGCCCCCGCAGCGGCCTCCTCCGTCGAGGAGGCGGCCCGCGACGCCGACCGCCCCGGCGGACGCTGATGGCGCAGTCCCGAGAGCTGCCGGTCCCGGACGGGCTCGACGGCCTCCGCGTGGACGCGGCCGTCGCGAAGCTGCTCGGCTTCTCGCGCACCTTCGCGGCCGAGGTCGCCGAGGCGGGCGGAGTGAGCGCCGACGGACGGGTCCTCGACAAGAGCGACCGCGTGCGCGCCGGAACCTGGCTGAGCGTCGAGTGGAACCCGCGCGAGGAGCCGCGGATCGTGCCGATGGCGGTCCCCGGCCTCGGCATCGTGCACGACGACGACGACATCGTGGTGATCGACAAGCCCGTCGGAGTGGCCGCGCACCCCGCCGTGGGCTGGGAGGGACCGACGGTGCTCGGCGCTCTCGCCGCCGCGGGCTTCACCGTGTCGACCTCCGGTGCGGCCGAGCGCGCGGGCATCGTGCACCGGCTCGACGCCGGCACGAGCGGCCTCATGGTCGTCGCGAAGTCCGAGCGCGCCTACACGCACCTCAAGCGCGCGTTCCACGACCGCACGGTCGAGAAGGTCTACCACGCGGTCGTGCAGGGCCACCCCGACCCGCTCGCCGGGACGATCGACGCCCCGCTCGGCCGCCACCCGTCCTCGGACTGGAAGTTCGCGGTCCGCGCCGACGGCAAGCCCTCGGTGACCCACTACGAGACGATCGAGGCCTTCCCGTTCGCCTCCCTCCTCGAGATCCACCTCGAGACCGGCCGCACCCACCAGATCCGCGTGCACATGGCCGCCCAGCGCCACCCGTGCGTCGGCGACGCCATGTACGGCGCCGATCCGACCCTCTCGAAGCGGCTCGGCCTCACCCGCCAGTGGCTCGACGCGGTCCGGCTCGGCTTCACCCACCCGGGCTCGGGGGAGTGGGTGCAGTTCGAGGCGTCCTACCCCGACGACCTGGTGCACGCCCTCGAGGTGCTGCGCGGGGAGTGATCCGCGCTCTCCCGGCCGGACCCGCGTCCGGCGCGGTTAGACTTCTTCCCGCCGTGTCCACGGGCCCTCCCGGGTCGCCGGCCATTCCTCCCCTGCCCGCAGTCCGCCGGAGGCGCATCCTTGCCGAGTAACGATTCCTTCGTCCACCTCCACGTGCACAGCGAGTACTCGATGCTCGACGGTGCAGCGCGGGTGAAGCCGCTGATCGACGCGGCGGTCGAGGAGGGCATGCCGGCCATCGCCGTGACCGACCACGGGAACGTGTTCGGCGCCTTCGACTTCTGGCGCACCGCGACGGCGGCGGGGATCAAGCCGATCATCGGCACCGAGGCCTACCTCACCCCGGGGACGCACCGCTCCGACAAGACCCGCATCCGCTGGGGTGACGGCGGAGGGGACGACGTGTCCGGCTCCGGCGCGTACACCCACATGACGCTGCTCAGCTCGACCACGACGGGCATGCACAACCTCTTCCGCCTCTCCTCGCGCGCGTCGATCGAGGGCTACTACTTCAAGCCGCGCATGGACCGCGAGATCCTCTCGCAGTACTCCGAGGGCCTGATCGGCACCACGGGCTGCCCGAGCGGCGAGGTCCAGACGCGCCTGCGCCTCGGCCAGTACAAGGAGGCCCGCCAGGCGGCCGCCGACTACCGCGACATCTTCGGCAAGGAGAACTTCTTCGCCGAGATCATGGATCACGGCCTCGACATCGAGCGGCGGGTGATCGGCGACGTCATCCGGCTCGCGAAGGACCTCGACCTCCCGCTGGTCGCCACCAACGACCTGCACTACACGCACGCGCACGACGCGACCTCGCACGCGGCGCTGCTCTGCGTGCAGTCCGGGACCACCCTCGACGACCCCAAGCGCTTCAAGTTCGACGCGGACGAGTTCTACCTCAAGTCGCCGCGCGAGATGCGCCAGGTCTTCCGCGACCACCCCGAGGCCTGCGACAACACGCTCCTCATCGCGGAGCGCTGCGACGTCCAGTTCGACACCTCGGCGAACTACATGCCCCGCTTTCCCGTGCCGGAGGGCGAGACGGAGGACACCTGGTTCGTGAAGGAGGTCGAGGCCGGACTGCGCGAGCGCTACCCGGACGGCATCTCCCAGGAGGTGCGCGACCGGGCGGACTACGAGACCCGCGTCATCCTGCAGATGGGCTTCCCCGGCTACTTCCTCGTCGTCGCCGACTTCATCAACTGGTCCAAGCGCAACGGGATCCGCGTCGGTCCCGGCCGCGGCTCCGGTGCCGGCTCGATGGCGGCCTACGCGATGAAGATCACCGACCTCGATCCGCTGCGCCACGGCCTGATCTTCGAGCGCTTCCTCAACCCCGACCGCGTGTCCATGCCCGACTTCGACGTCGACTTCGACGACCGTCGCCGCGGCGAGGTCATCCGCTACGTCACCGAGAAGTACGGCGACGAGCGCGTCGCGCAGATCGTCACCTACGGCACCATCAAGGCGAAGCAGGCTCTCAAGGACGCCTCGCGCGTCCTCGGCTTCCCGTTCGGGATGGGCGAGAAGCTGACGAAGGCCATGCCGCCCGCGATCATGGGCAAGGACATCCCGCTCAGCGGCATCAACGACCCCGCCCACGCGCGCTACAAGGAAGCGCTCGACGTGCGCAACGTCATCGCCGAGGACCCGCAGGCCAAGCTGGTCTTCGACACCGCGCTCGGGCTCGAGAACCTCAAGCGCCAGTGGGGCGTGCACGCGGCCGGCGTCATCATGTCCAGCGATCCGCTGCTGGACATCATCCCGATCATGAAGCGGGAGCAGGACGGCCAGATCGTCACGCAGTTCGACTACCCCGCGTGCGAGTCGCTCGGGCTGATCAAGATGGACTTCCTGGGGCTGCGGAACCTCACGATCATCGACGACGCCCTCGACAACATCCGCGCCAACCGCGGACAGGACCTCGTGCTCGAGGACCTCGAGCTCGACGACCAGGCCGCCTACGACCTCCTCGCCCGCGGCGACACGCTCGGCGTGTTCCAGCTCGACGGCGGCCCGATGCGCGGCCTTCTCCGACTGATGAAGCCCGACAACTTCGAGGACATCTCCGCAGTCCTCGCGCTCTACCGACCGGGCCCGATGGGCGCCGACTCCCACACCAACTACGCGCTGCGGAAGAACGGCGTGCAGGAGATCACCCCTATCCATCCGGAGCTCGAGGAGCCGCTCTCGGAGGTGCTCGGAGGGACCTACGGCCTGATCGTGTACCAGGAGCAGGTCATGTCGATCGCGCAGAAGCTCGCGGGCTTCACGCTCGCGCAGGCCGACCTGCTGCGGCGCGCGATGGGCAAGAAGAAGAAGTCCGAGCTGGACAAGCAGTTCGAGGGCTTCTCGGGCGGCATGATCGCCAACGGCTACTCGATGGAGGCCGTCAAGACCCTCTGGGACATCCTGCTGCCCTTCTCCGACTACGCCTTCAACAAGGCGCATTCGGCGGCGTACGGCGTCGTCTCCTACTGGACGGCGTACCTCAAGGCGCACTACCCCGCGGAGTACATGGCCGCGCTGCTCACCAGCGTCGGCGACTCCAAGGACAAGATGGCCGCCTACCTCAACGAGTGCCGGCGGATGGGGATCAAGGTGCTCCCGCCGGACGTCAACGAGTCGATCGGCTTCTTCACCGCCGTCGGCACCGACATCCGCTTCGGCCTCGGCGCCGTCCGCAACGTCGGCATGAACGTCGTCGAGGGCATCCGGGCCGCCCGCGAGGAGAAGGGCCGCTTCGAGACGTTCCACGACTTCCTCCGCAAGGTGCCGCTGCAGGTGACCAACAAGCGCACCATCGAGTCGCTCATCAAGGCCGGCGCCTTCGACTCGCTCGGCTCGACGCGCCGCGCCCTGGTCGAGGTGCACGAGGACGCCGTCGAGGCGGCGGTAGGGGAGAAGCGCAACGAGGCGAACGGCCAGGTCGGCTTCGACTTCGACAGCCTCTGGGACGAGCCGCAGGCCGCGATCCAGGTGCCCGAGCGGCCCGAATGGGCCAAGCGCGACAAGCTCGCCTTCGAGCGCGACATGCTCGGGCTCTACGTGTCCGACCATCCGCTCGCCGGACTCGAGACCGAGCTCGCCAAGCACTACAGCACCACGATCGCCGACCTGCTGATCTCGGAGACGATCGCCGACGGCGAGACCGTGGTCGTCGCGGGCCTCGTCACGAGCGTCCAGCACCGCATGGCCAAGGCCTCCGGCAACCAGTACGGGATGATCCAGGTCGAGGACTTCGGCGGCGAGATCACCTGCATGTTCATGGGGAAGGCGTACCAGGAGTTCGCCCCGGCGCTCACGAACGACTCCATCGTCGTCGTCAGAGGCCGCGTCAGCATGCGCGACGACGGGATGAACCTGCACGCGTTCAGCCTGTTCGCCCCCGAGATGAGCCAGGACGGCGACTCGGGACCGCTCACCGTCTCGATGCCCGAATCGCGCGCGACCACCGACACGGTCTCGCAGCTCAGCGACGTGCTCATCCGCCACTCCGGCCAGACCGAGGTGCGCCTGAAGCTCATCAAGGGCGACACGGCCCGCGTGTTCGAGGTGCCGTTCCCCGTGCGCATCACCCCGGACCTCTTCGGCGAGCTGAAGAGCCTGCTGGGGCCGAACTGTCTGTATTGAATTCCGAGCCGGTCCCCGACCGGCTCGGCGCGGTCGGCTGGGGAGGGTGGCCGGGTTCGTGAGAGCGTCGTGCGTCCGGCTACGACGATCCGCTGGCACGCGGATCGCCGGTTCGCGGTGCCTGTGGCGAGCCGGTCCCTGCCCGGCTCGGCGCGGTCGGCTGGGGAGGGTGGCCGGGTCGGTGAGAGCGTCGTGCGTCCGGCTACGACGATCCGCTGACACGCGGATCGCCGGTTCGCCTCGGAGGGTGCGGCGAGAGGGTGGCGGATCGGAGTGCGAGCCTGCGGCCGCCGGTGTCCTCCGGGTGGTCGAGGAGCGCTTCCGCACCGCGTTCGCGGACGTCGGCGATCAGCTCGGCGACGACGGGCCCGACGGAGGCGGACG
>NZ_PSVQ01000024.1:0-53873 GCF_002932395.1 Rathayibacter sp. AY1D9 | reverse complement strand
CCGCGCGACCCTCGACTACACCGACTTCGGAAAGCCCATCGGCTCCACGACCCTGATCCTCCACACGCTCACCCTCTGAGCGCGTGCGCGGGCCGACCCTAAGCGGGCCGGCCCGCACGAGGGGGAGAACCCCCTCGACCCCCCGTCGAGAGCCCGCGTCCTGCCTGTGCTCTCACCGGTGGCTAGGCTACGGACGCGAAAACCGCAGTGATGGCAGAGGGGCACCCTTCGTGACGACCGGACCGAAAGTGTCGATCGGAGCCGGAGTCGCTGGGCTCCTGGTCTTGTTCTTCGAGCTCTACGGCCAGGTCAGAAACGGCACCGAGACCTGTTACGCCTGGTATGGCGTTCTCTTTCCCGGCGTGGAAACGGAGACCCTGGCAGGCGCTTCATTGTGGCCGCTCGGCCTCAGGTGCACTTATGAGCGATTGGGCTCCGGTGACGTACTCGCCGTAATCAACCCGAGCTGGTTCCTCACAGCGCTGCTGATCGTGTCGTTGGGGCTGATCATCGGCGGCCTCGTCTATGCCATCCGCTCTCACACCGCTCCGGCCAGATCTGACGCGTAACGCCCCGGCCCCGACCGGGCCGGCCCACAGGGGAGGGAGAATCCCCTCGACCCCAGGGCCTCGAACCACAGCAGCACAGCCAGTGTCATGGCCGGATGCGACGATGGACGCGCTCGCACCCGTCGCGACCGCCGGTCGTCGCGCCTCATCAGACAGGACACCCACGATGAAGCTCTACCCCGACGTGATCAGCACCCTCCGCGCCCAGGAAATCGACCCTGACGAATGGGCGCGCGAGCACGGCTCGCCCTCCGCCGCGGAGTGGGCCGGCGACGAATGCGGCTGCGCCGACGACCGCTGCATCGGCCACCACCACGACGAGCACGAGGACTGCGGCTGCTTCCCCGCGATGCTCGAGCAGCACTTCGCCCAGGAAGACGCTCGCGGCCACCGGACCCTCAAATGGCGCACCACTCCCGTCAGCGTCGTCGTCTCAGCAGAATCCGACCTGGAGGACTTCGGGCTCCTCGCCCTCGCCGATCAAGACCAGATCGACCTCTTCGCCAGCACCGACGTCGACACGGCGGCGATGACGCAAGAACACACCACCGCCGAAGAGACAGCCCGGATCGCAGCGTTCGCCGCCGAAATGTCCACCGCCGGCTCCCTGAGCACCGAGCAGTACGAGCAGCTCGGAGAGATCCACCACGCGGTCCTCAACCGCGCCAAGGACGCAGGCGACCCCCGGTACGACCTGTACCGCGCGACGGAACGGCTCTCCCGCGCCATCACCGAGGTTTGGGACCGCGACGTCGCCGCGTACCAAGACGCCTACCTCACCGTCGTCCGCGACACCCTCACCACCCGAGGACTCACGACCGGCATCAAGATCGTGGACTTCGCTGACCGCGACACCGGAATCTACGACGAAGACCTCGCGCACGACCTGCGCAACGTCGCCCTGCGCACCACGCCCCTGCCCGTCATCGGAGCCCCCAGGGAGGAGCGCAAGATGACGGTCGACGCGCTACGCGCCGCCGGCCTCAGCTACATCGAGCGCGCCCGCACCGTAGTGTCCGGCGAGGCTGCGACCGAGTAGCGATCAGCGGCGAGGGCGCGGCTTGTACTTCTTCCCCGCCCGGATGTTCCGATTCTCGATCACTCCGACGATGGCCAGACCGATCGCCACCGCGACGAGCAGGAACCAGCCGAGCACGTTGAACCACTCACCGGTGAACGCCGCGTAAGTCTGCTCACCGGCGATCGCGAAGAGCATGAACGACAGCCCGAACCACACCATGCCGTTGCTGATCAGCGCAGCACGCGCGAGCTTGGTCCGAGGCTTCGACATGCGCCCACCCTCCCACCGGACCCTGGACGTGTCCACGGGGCCGAGGCGGTTCTAGGGTGAGCGCATGAGCACCCCGACGCCCCGCGAGCTGCTGGCCGTTCACGTAGCCGCCGAGCCCTCCGGGATCACCGCGACCTTCACCCTGGGCGATCCGCTCGAGCTGCCACAGTCGGTGGGATGGTTCACCTACGGCATCGAGCTCACCGGCGCCGACGGCGCCACGGTGAAGCACTTCGGCGTCCGCCTCTCCGACGAGGAGACGAAGGCGTTCGTCTTCGAGTTCGAGAACGCCACCCAAACCAACTACGACGCCACCCACGTCACCGACCGCGGCGCCTCCCTCGTCGCCCGGTTCCCGGACTCCTCACTCGGCGTCGACACGATCCGCTCCGTCACGGGTTTCGCCACCATCGAGGGGGAGGACGTCGCCGCCGGTGTCCCCGTCCAGCTGCTCCGCTAGCGGGGTCGAAAAGGTAGACTGACCCCGGATGGAACAGCCATGCCTGCCGGCCCTCGTGCCGGCTTTCGCGCTTCCTAGGCCAGTTGCGATCGAACGCCTAAGCTGAGTCCGAATCGGAAGAACTCTGCCCGCGCCTGTCGCGTAAACTGAACCCGCCTTCCAGTTCTCTGCCCGCCGGCCCTCGTGCCGGCTTTTTTCATGCCCGGATTGAGCAGACCCCGCTCTCCTGGCCCCCTCCTTCCTTGCACCCCTCTTGGCGGTGCAGGGATCGTCGCGCCCCCAGCGCGACCACAACAGAGCGCGCCCGCGCGCTCGCACCCAGTGGAGGTCCTTGTGATTGACCTGAACCTGCTGCTCGGGTGGCTGAAGAAGGACAAGCCCGCCGCCGCGGCGCTCATCCGTGCCGGAGTCTTCGTGATCCTGGTCGTGACCGTGCTCTGCGCGGTCCTGATCTACATCACGCTCCTCGGCCCGAGCGATGCGCCCGCAGACCGGCTGACCTCCATCCTTCACGGCCCGGCGAAGTAGTCGCCGGCCCAGCCGCTAGCCCGAAAAAGCACAGACCTGCTGGGTGCAGGAGAGCTCTGTCCGCCATCGTCCCGTATGAGGTACCTCTTGCGGGCGTACTGCCCACAGACAGTTGCCGCGCGGCTTGGATCGACTATCCGAACAGCGGGTCGACTGTCCATACCAGAGGAATGATGTTCGCGGCTCCTCCGGCCACGACAGCAGAACCGAGAATGAGCACGTCCCGCCATGCGATCGCAGGGCCCGACGTCGCCGCTCTCTTCACGGAGTCGAGGAGGGCGTCAGCGCCGCGCAGCTCCTGAATCAGCTCGATGGGAAAAAACTCAGACACTGCAGCGGGGTCAACCGGATCGTTGGCCTCCAGATCGATCCGGCGCGCCTCCTTCTGCGCGCCTACGGCGAGTCGTATCAGCCCCCAGACGCTCGCCCCTACGGCGTACACGTTGAGTGCGATGAGCCAGCCGGTCATGACGGACGGCTCGCATTCGACAGGTCGCTGACTTGCTGAGGGAGCGGGTCGAGTAGGTGCGGTCCGTTGTTGCGGACGCTGTTCACGTCGCGGGACACCTCGTAGTGCTCGAGGTCGTGCGCGACCGCGAACGACTCCCGGTCAAGGAGCTGCATCGGCGCGTCGACGTCGAGGTGCCCGCCGAGCCAGTCGTCGTAACCGTCCGGCGTGATGCACGCCGGCATCCGGTCGTGAACCTCACCCGGCGCCACATGCGAGTCGCGGGTGATGATCGCCGTCGACAGCCGCCACTTCTCCGGATCGTCCTCCGCATTCGACGGGTCCGGCCAGGCCGAGACAATGCCCGCCATCGCGAGGGCCGCGTCGGGCTCGTAGATGAAGTGAGGCTGCTTCCCCGTCTCGGTGACCGTCCACTCGTAGTAGCCGGCCGCCGGGATCAGCACCCGCGACGTCGCGAACGCCTTCCGGAACATGGGCGAGCTCGCGACCGTCTCGATCCGCGCGTTGATCGGCTGCGGCCGCTGCTTCTGGAAGTCCTTCGCCCACACCGGCACGAACCCCCAATGCACGGTCGGTGCCGACCGCTCTCCGTCGCGCTCACGCACGACGGTCACCGGCGACGTCGGCGCCACGTTGTAGTTCGGGCGCAGACCCCCGAAGTTGGCCGAGACGAGATCCGGCAGCAGGGCCGCCGTGGAGTCCTTGACGACGAACCGACCGCACATGCGCTCAGCCTACGAAGAGGAGGGCGACGCCGTGGGGGTGACGCCGCGGCGGTCCTCCGAGAAGGTGACGCCGGCGCGCTGCTCCACTTCGCGAATCACGGCCGACGTCTCGACGTCGCCTCGAGCCCACAGCGTGAGAACGGACATGGCCTCGCCCACCATGTTCTCTATCCCGCGTCGAGGCTGCTGCACCATCGCGAAGATCGCCATGAGCACATCAAGGATCGGTTGTTCGTCTGGAGTCAGTCGCACGGTGAGCTCGTTGAGAGCGTTCGAGAACCTCGCCTGCGCGGCACCGGGAGCGCCGGGATCCGCGGCGGCTGCTGCCCGTGACCCGCTTGCCTGTCGGTATTCGACAAGCGCGGAAAGGGCAGCCATGAGCCACTGTCGGCGCTCCGCTGCGGTCCGCTCGCGCGTCGATCGACGCCTGTCCAGCTCGTCGCGGATCCACGGCACCACCACTGAGGCCACAAGGGAGGTCACGGCGCCGATGATGACGCCGGTCAGACCGATCGTTGCGCTGTTCACACCTCGACCGTAGCGACGTCTTCGAGAGCGTCGTGCAGTTCCTAGCTGTCGCCGCGTCGCGCCTCACGGCGCATGAGGACCACGAATCCGACGATGACGAAGAGGACGACGAACGCCACGGAGATGATCGGCCAGTAGGTCACGAAGAACCAGATGATGGCTAAGGGCACCAGGATGATCACGCTGGGATCAGGCATCCGGCGCTCCGTTGCGCTCCGTCGGCCGAAGGGTCGGGTCGAGTGGATGCTGCCCGTTCTTGCGGGAACTGCTTGTATCGCGGGACACCTCGTAGGGGAGCGCGACGCGTGTGCTCTCCATTCGAAGGCCGGTGCCGGTGCCTGGCGATGCCTGCCGTTCGCGGCGCTGCGGCGTCACTGTCCCGTACTGGAGGGCGAGACCCGGGCAGCTGCGAGGTTTCGGACGCCAGGATCACCGACGCCCAAGATCAGAATGCTCTCGATACTGCCGATCGTTTCGGGATCCGTGATCTGCAGTTCCTGGTCGGCATCCGCTGTCAGTGACCCGACCTCGCTTCCGACGTCCGAAGGGAACCTCAGCTCGCCGTCGTTGTCCTCGAGCGGAGCGCTCGTGAAAAGGACCCGCGGTTCCACTGCTCCGGTCAGGCTCAGTCCGCTGAGGGACAGCCACACCGTCCCGTCCTCTCGCTCCTCGATCAGCAGATCGCCGGTCGCATCGTCGGACACGCTCTCGAATGACGTGCGGATTGGCAGCTGCTCCAGAAGCGACTGGGCGGCGGGAGAGTCCGTCGCGTCAGAACCGTCCGTGGGAGTGCTCGTAGGAAGGCTGGGAGCGGCGGACGTCGCCGAGGGGCTGGCGACGGCGGTTCCATCGAGGGGTGCCGTGCACCCAGCCAGGGCCAGAACGAGCCCGGTCGCAGCGGCCACGGCCGAGAGTCGACCGATCGCGTTCGTGTCTGTCATGGTTTGTGCTGCTCCGTCCGTCGAACTGTCGCTCAGCCTACGCAGGGCGCGATTCTCAGCACCCTGCCGAGGGGTCGCTTCGGGACCAGTGGTGTAAACGCCTCCCCGATCGGATCGTCGTTCGAGCAACGACCGGGCGTCAGTCGCGCTCCGCCTCTGCCCCTCCTGGCATCGTGAGCCAGAGGATGAGGGTGAAGAGGAGGCCGAGGATGCCGCTGACGAGCAGCGCAGCGACGGCGAAGGCGGAAGCGCCGAACGAGCCCTGAGCATCGTTGCTCATATCCACGGGCATGAACCAGTAGATGACGGCTCCGCCGACGAACAGCAGGCTGACGACGAGGGCGCCGATGCAGGTGTCTCGCCGCACCTTTTCTTCGGACCCGTCGCCTGAGAGATTGACGAGCCAGAGGATCCCGATCACGGCGGGAGCGCCGGCGAGGAACGCTAGAAACACGGGTTCTCCTAGTTGGTAACGGGTCGCGACGGTATTTGCACTCGGGGCAGGCGCTGCATGAGGTGGTCGACGGTACGACGGGTGTCTATGCGCGCAGATCCCGTTCGAAGGCGAGGCGGAGCCGGCGCTCGTATTCGTCCTGCTCCATCGGCACCACCGCGGCGAGCAACTCCTCCAGTCGCTCCTGGTCCGCGCCTGCCACGGAGACCACGGCGTTGTCGATGAGTCGGGCGAGCATCGGGGAGCCGTCCACCTCGAGCACCCAGACGCCGTCGTCCCGACGGTCGCAGGTGTTCCCCGCTGTCCCCGCCAGCTCGGGATTCGTGTACAGGCTGCAGACCTGGCTCTCGAGCGAGAACTCCGGGTTGAAGCGGCTCGTGAGGATCGTGATGTCGCCCGGGTCGGAAAGGTGGTCGGTGTCCTGTCGCGCGAGAAGATCCTCCGACGCCCGGATGGAGGACTCGTACTGCCCGATGACGACGGCCGTCGTCGTGAGCCGATCGGACTCGAACGGCACGACGGACGAATCGAGCCGCGCTTCGTACTCCGCCTCCTGTGAAGCGCGCGCGGCAGCGGACCGCCCGAGCACCGTCTGCACCACGGGCGATGCCACTGTCGCGAGGAGGGCTACGGTCGCCACGGCTCCAACGATTCGGGCGCGACCCGGATGGACGACGAGCGACCCGAATGCCGCCACGGCGCCGAGCAGCAGCGGAAGGGTGGCGAGGAGGGGAGCCGGGAGCGGCGGGGCATCGGTCACGAGCGGTGTGACCACGGCGGCGAGTGTCGCAAGAGTCAGCAGCGCACCGAGCACGAGATTTGCGCCGGCATGCAGGCGACCCGTGACGGCCCGAGACACGATCAGCAGGAGCGCAGTGGCGATGAGCGGCAGGAGGACGAACGCGGCCAGACCGGCGTATCCGGCGTACAGCAACGGCACGGCGAGGAGCGATCCGGCGAAGGCGACGGCGCCGACTGCGATACCCGCCAAGCCTGCGTGCGCGATCGCCGAGGCAGGATCGGGCGCAGTTGCCATCGGGCCCCCTCCCTGCCGTTGCCCCGAGTGTAGAGAGTGACCGGTTTTCCTGCCCAGCGCGCAGGACCCGCCTTGCTCGGCTGCGCGAGCACGCAGCGTATGCCAGTGAAGCGCATAGTCACGGGAGCGGGGTGCGCCATCGCTAAACCCTGCTCTTCCGCATCGCCACCTCGGGTCGACTCCTCAGGCCGTCCCGTTAGAGGATCGGTCATCGGACACGAGAGTTGATGGATTCGATAGGACGCCCCGCCGACGACCATCGGGCCGATGGCGGAGCGCCGTCGGCCGCTTCTTGGTCACGGCGTGATCACGCGCAGCGGGCGCCGGACTGCCGCTGGTTGTGGCGCGCTACCCGTTGATGCCGACCTGCCATTCGGCGTCGAGCTGGCCGAACTCTCCGTCGTAGCAGCGCTTCTCGTCTCCTGAGTCGATGTTGTCGGTGAGGTTCGAGTAGCTGATGATCGGTCCGGACTCGTCCACGCGGAAGAGTTTCAACCCGGCGTCTTCCATGCAGGCTCGATAACGGGCGAATCCGTCGCGGTACTCGCTCTCAGTCACGACACCGTCTGCGAGTGCCTCCGTGAGGGCGGCGGAGGGCTCGGGATCCTCGGCCGGCTTGATCCACGAGGCCCAGAAGGTGTACCGAGTCCGTCCGTCCGCGACCACCGTGATCGTGTGTTCTCCGTCGCCGAAGACCGGCAGGAACGCGCCGCCGTTCGTGGTGCTGCGGGTGTCGCCGTCGCAGTTGATTCCCGGCTTGGCTTCTCCGTCGACTTCCAGATCGAAGCGGCCGCGGTCGACGCAGACGAAGGCGGTCGCGATCTTTGCGGAGGGGTCCGGTGCCGGGCCGAGCTGCACTTCGGTCCGACCCTGCCCGTTGATGACAACGGGCGTTCCGTAGAACGTGGCGTCTCCTTCGGTGAGCGCCTGGGTGACCTCTGCGATGTTCACGGTCGAATCCGGTGCATCACTCTCGAGTGCTGCTGCCGACACGGCGCCGGAAAGGATCCCGGCTGCCACGAACGCGGTGACGGAGACGGCGAGAGTGCGCCGGCTGCGAGGAGCGCGCACCGGCGTGGCGGTGGGTGTTGCGACGAGCATCCGTCGCAGCTCGTGGTCGCGGTCCGACAGACCCGGTTCAGACTTCATGGGTGATTCCTTTCGCAGAGAGAGCGGTGGTGGTGTCGAGTTGCTCGCGCAATCGACTCTTCGCGCGGGAGAGGCGCGACTTGACGGTTCCGACCCGGACGCCCAGCACGTGGGCTGCCTCCTGGTCAGTGAGGTCTTCGAGCACGCAGAGCGTCACTACCTGGCGGTCGAGGAGGGAGAGGCCGCGCAGCGCGGAGGTAGCTTCGCCCTCGTCGGACATATCAGCGGGGTCCTCGTGTGGCTCGGGCGCGGGTAGTCGGCTCAGGGCCGCCTGGTACCGCTTGGACGCCCGGGCGAGGTTGTTCAGCGCGTAGGTGCAGGTACGCAGCAGCCAGGGCAGCATCGAGCCGTCCACGAAGCGAATCGCCTCTCGCCGGCGCCACGCCTCGAAGAAGGAGACCGCCACAGCGTCATCCGCGTCGGTCCCACCTGGCGCCAAGGCGTGCGCGTGGCGGTAGAGACGTCCACGGTGACGGTCGAAGAGGATCCCGTAGGCATCACCGTCGCCCCCCACGGCTCGGGCCCAGACCTCTTCATCGCTTTGCTCACTCACACTAGGAAGTGTCCGCGACCGCGTAAAACGTTCCCTCGCCGCCGAAAGTTCCTCCGACACCTTCGCCTAGGGCTACGGATGCAGACGCAGCAACCGTCCCGTTGAGGGATCGTTGAGCGGTCACCCGAACGCGGATCCGTAGACCGATGCACGCCGCATTGCTACGGCGAGACGATAGAACCCCTGAGAGTCACCGTCTGTCACCATTCGTCGCCCAGCTTGCGGAGACCGTTGTCTTCCGGCAGGGTCTGGCGCGAGTAGTCGTGCAGAACGTCGGGCGACGCAGTTTCGCGTCCGTCACGTTCAGCTTGGCGGATGGCCGCGATGACGACGCATGTCACAGCCACGATCAACGCCGCAGCAGTCGTCAACGTTATCCATATCGGCTGAACGGTTGACCCATCCGAGCACAGCGGGTTCCAGAGGAACCCCTCTCCCGTCAGGCTGCCTCCGCCGCGGGTCCTGCACGTCTCGCTCGGGTCCCACATGTAGATGGAGGCTACGGCTCCCACGGCGGCTGCAAGCCCACCGAAAACCAAGGCGAGAACGATGGGCGTCGCTGCACTCGGTCGCGGGGGCTCTCCAACGTTCATCGGGACATCATGCACCGCGCTCCACCAGATTGATCAAGAGCCGGAACGTCAGGCCCGGTATCGAGTGGCCCGCGTGGAGGTCATCGCGCCGCGACGGTGAGGTTCAATTCTTCGCCGACGCGCAGAATTTCGTCGGAAGGGAAGCGGAACGGGTTGAGGTAGAACAGGTCATCGGCCGTCATGTCGAATCGTGCCGCGACGTCCTCTGCGAGGTCGTTGCGAGCGACCGTGTACGACGTCGGCATTCCGTCCGTCGATGTCGTTTCGCCACGCGCTGCTGCACGCGGCCCGGCGTCCTGGGCGACGAGATCACTGCGTTGAGGCTTCACGCTCCATTGGACGTCAGCGACAGCAATGATCCTCATCGAGCAGTCGGAATCGTTCTGCGGTTTGGTGGTGATGACGAGCTGATCGATCGCTGTCGGGTCGCCGTGGAACTCTGCGAGGTTCCGCCAGGCCTTGTAGGGCTTCCCTGGCTCCGCATCCGCGAGACCCATTGGGAAAGCAATGTCGAAACAGGTGGCGCCCTCATCGATCGGGTCCAGCGCTGCCATGACCGCAACGGAACCTGAGGAAGATGCGGTCGCGGCGGGAATCTCTAGCTCGTCTGATGCCAGAGCCAGCCGGCCATCAGCCGCACTCAAACGGATGCTGCCGGCCGTCCCATCGCTCCCCGTGAACGTTGCCACGCCAAGGTCACCGGTCAGTGCGGCGTCGGAGCTGCTGTCTGTGGACACCGGAGGCGGAGCCGGCGGTTCAGGCTGCGGCGTGCATCCCGTGACGACGATCAGGCATGCTGCGATCACGACCGCGCTTCGCGCCTTCGAGAATGTCCCCACCAGCTCAGGGTAAGCGACGTCCCCGCTCTTCCCTTGGCCGTGCGGTTGGGGCGACCGGATGGAGTGCTCGCGGTTCCCTCCGCTGAGGCCAGCTAGGGGCTACAGCAGCTTGCTAGTGTCCGGGCCTATGGATGAGCCCCGAAAGCGCGGACGCCCTTTCGTCATCGCGGGAACGACGATCGCGGCTGCAGCCGCCCTCTGTGCTCTCGTGCACTACGCCGGTCTGGCCGTATTCAGGACCGAGGGGGACGTGCCGGCGGCTTCGGCCGTCGACCTTCCAGACGGGAGCGAGCTCGTCAGTGAGACTGTCGAGTGCGCCTCCGGTGGGTGCTGGCGGCTGCTCTCGGTGCGCCCGCCCGACGCGATGACTCCCGAGCAGCTGTCGAGCGAGCTCGGAACGACGCCGCAAGCGCGCATCGCAGGAACACTCTGGGACCCGCGCACCATCACGGTGAGTTCCGCTATCGACGGACCCCTCCTAGAGGTCCGGGCCGATTACTGGTCACAGGAGTACGCGCCCTAGGCGCGCGAGTGACGCGTTCTCGAGTCGACAGCATTGGCGCCCCCCGACTGTTTCGCTGGGGGATCGCTTACCAGATGTCCTGCTCCTCACGCTGCGTCAGGGGCGACGGTGGCGGAGATCCGCCGCGTCCGTTCGATGATCAGGATGTCGGTGACTCGGATGCCGAGTGCGGTGAAGAAGCCAGCCACCGCATTCCAGTAGAGAGTCCAGAGGATGAGGCCGCCAACTTCGTTCTGGTCGTCCCGGGGTGGAGCCCAGTCGGCGTTCGCGGCGTGGACCTGCCAGATCACAGCGAGGG
Organism: Rathayibacter sp. AY1D9; assembly: GCF_002932395.1. Lineage (NCBI taxonomy): Bacteria > Bacillati > Actinomycetota > Actinomycetes > Micrococcales > Microbacteriaceae > Rathayibacter > Rathayibacter sp. AY1D9. Next base: position 42,917 of record NZ_PSVQ01000024.1, on the reverse strand, counting down.
CGATGCACAGCAGGCACGCTCCGAGGCCGAAGGCGAAAAGGATCTTGCTCCCGGAGTTCGTGCAGCCGAATCTCCACAGCACGTTCCTGAGGACGATGAGCGACACGGGGATCGCTCCGAGCGAGAACGTCCATTGCTCCCACGTCACGAGAATGCCCCCGGCTCGCAGCGAGCCGGATCGTCGGCAGGTGCCGTCGTCACTCTTCGGAGAGCGGGGGAGTGGTCGCGATCATTTCAGGAGAAGGTGTCTCGTAACCGCCGATGATGAGCGTGCTGGTGTCGGTCCAGCTCGGCTCGGAGTAGGCAACCGGCTCGGGGTTTCCCGCGGCAGGCTTCTCGCTGGTGATCCCGGTAGCCACCGCACCCACAGCAAGGAAGCCGGCGACGATCCCTGCGACCGTCACGGTAAACACGGTGTTGCGAAGCGTCTGCATCGTGCTGCCCCTCGAGTAGGTCGAATGGTGGGGAGCATACCAGCGCAGGTGCTCGCGACGCCGTGCCACTGGTCCCGTATGGGGATCGTCTACCGGGCGGGTTGGTTGAAGGATTCTCTGGGATTGGATACTTGTTCTGGTCGACCCCTTCGGTGATCTGCCCTTGTTTCGGACGCTTGACACAAACCCTCGCCCCTTTGTATCGTCTACTCAACACAAAGGGGACGGTCATGGGTAACTGGGGCTTCGCGGAGATCACGTTGGTCGTGATCGGTGTGCTCGTCGTGGCGAGCGTCGTCGCGGGAGGAGTGTCGCTGCTGACTCAACGTCGACAGCCGCCTGCCGTAGTGCGCGCTCATCGCGTCGGCGTCGTGCGGATGGTCACCTCGGTCGCCGCCGCGCTCGTCGCTTTCGCGGTCGCGGTGCTGATTCACATAGCGAATCCGCGCTTGGAGTCGGTCCCGTTCCTGCTCGGGCTGCTGCTCGCAGCGGCTGTAGGGCTCGGCGTGTTCAGTGTGATGCCCGTGCCCTCCATCGATGGAGCGATGAGGCGACGCACGGCGAGCGTGATGCCGAGACGCCTTTCGGATTACTCCACGGTTCGACAACGCGCGACCTTCGCCACGATCGCCTCGATGACTGCGCTCATCGCACTCCTGAGTGGTCTGCTGTCGAAGCCGGCGGACGATGGTCGCTGGATCTGTCCGGTGATGTTCTCGGACCCCTGCCTCGCTGGAGGGCCGTTCCTGTTCCCGGGATGGCTCTTCGCAGCGCCGGCTCTTCCCCTGATCGGTCTGCTCGTCGTTGCCGTTCGGCACGCTCTGCGCCGCGTCGTCACCTCTCCCGCTACCGCTTGGCCCGAGCTCAGCGAAACAGATACCGCGTTGCGGCGCGGCGCGGTGCGGCTCGTTCTTCGTGTTGCCAACGCCTCACTCCTACTCACGAGCACGGTCTTCCTGGGCTCGGCGGCGCTTCCGCTGATGAACGCACCTGTTCTCGAGACGGGCATGACGCCCGATTCGGCACAGCTCGCGGGGATCGTTGGACTGGTGCTCTTGGGTGTGGCCGGCGTCGTGTTCCTCGTCGGCATGGTGATGGCGGTACTGGCCGCCACGTCTCTGGCGCGCCTTCCTCGGGGTGCCGCTGACGTGTCGACGGTGATGGCGTGATGAGCATCGAGGTCGACGCTGACGATCCTCGACCGCCCTACGAGCAGATCCGCGCAGCGTTGGCGGCAGAAATCACGTCTGGCCGGTTGCAGGCAGGCCAGCGCCTCCCGACCGTTCGACAGATTGCGGGTGACCTCAGAGTGGCGGTCGGTACGGCAGCGCGCGCCTATCGGGAACTGGAAGAAGCGGGCCACGTCGAAACACGACGCTCCCAGGGCACCACAGTCAGACCCGGGCGAATCATCGCCATCGACGTCACCGCAGCTGCAGAAGCATTCGTTCGGGACGTGCGGCGAGATGACGTCGAGCTAGCGGACGTGCTCGCCGCCATAGAGAAGGCGTGGTCGACGAAGCGGTAACCACCAGGGGGCGGTCGTTCACCGTTCCGTATGGGGATGGGTCAGCGGTCGCGGGCAAGCCGTTCAGCTCGAGAGAGGGCGTCCGGCGTCAGTCGTCGTCGGACCCGGCCCGAACATGGAGCCAAAACGCCGCTTCCCACGCCGCAGGATCACGGTCGTAACGCTCCGCCTCAGTGACGTACTTGTCATGTGCGCGCTGCGCGGACTCGTGGTTCCACTCCCTGATCGCGACGTCGTTGAGAAGCTGCCCACCGAAGTGCACGATCTCGTCTCGGTAGTCACCCATCGCCTCGTTCATCCACTCTCCGTGGTCGGCGGCCTGCGTGTGAGTGGCGAGATACGCGTTCCATCGCGCGTCCAGCTGAGCCCGAAACGGGTCCGGGTCGCGGTCGGGGGATGAAGACTGCTCCATGACCGGAACCCTACGACTCGGTCTTCGGCCGCATCGTTCTCGTCCCCGTGGCGAGCGAGAGGCGGAGGAGGACCGCCCAATTCCACAGGGGTGCTTCAGCAGGTGGACGAGGGCGGTCCTAAGATTCGGGGGTGGGCATCACCATTCCTCGCATGGCCGCGACGATCGAGCGGCGTCTTCTCGTCAACTTCCGGGTGGACCCCGTCGTGATTGAGTCTCTGCTGCCCGAGGGGCTCCGTCCGCAGATCGTCGACGGGAGCGCGGTGGCGGGCGTCTGCCTGATCCGGCTGGGAAGTTTCCGGCCGATGTGGGTCGCACCGAGGATCGGCCACCGGAGTGAGAGTGCGGCCCATCGAGTGGCAGTCGAGTGGGACGGGCCCGACGGGATCCGGACCGGAGTGTTCATCCCGCGCCGGCACAGCGCTTCGCGTCTCGCCCAAGTCGCGGGTGGGCGGGTGTTCCCGGGCGTCCATGAACGCGCTCGGGTGAGATCCGTCGAATCGGACGACGACCTGAGTGTGACCGTCGACGCCGCCGATCTTCGTGTCGCTGTCGACGCCCACGTTGTCCCGCCCGAGACGTTCACGAGTTCACTGTTCGCCGACCTGTCCGCGGCGTCCGATTTCTTCCGGAAGGACGCTGTCGGCTGGTCGCCGACGCGAGCGGGGCGGCTCGAGCCGCTTCGGCTGGACACCCACGCCTGGCGCGTGGAAGCGGCTCGTACGACGCGTGTCCAATCGAGCTTCTTCGACGCGCTCCCCACCGGCTCCGCTTCGTTCGACCACGTACTGGTCATGCGGGATGTCCCGGTGGTGTGGAGCAGTCTTGGAGAGGCTGCGCCTGCCGCTCGGCCTTGACCGGCGGGTGCGGAGCATGCGGTCACCCATCCTCCGCGGAACGGTCGGCGGACGGGTGCGGAGGGGTCACCGTTCGGCGCCGCGCTGTACTTGGTGCGCCTCATCACCGGCGGCCGCGCTTGGGGTGTTGCCGCGGGCGCGCTGACGGCCGCAGTCGCCTTCGCATCGAAGCTCCGGCGAGCAAGGCGGACGAGCGCGATCTGGCGTCCCGTAAGGGGATGGTTGGCCGGGCGCCTAGACGTCTGCGGGCAGCGGTATCGTCCCGCGAAGCCTGTGGCGGTGAAGCTCGCACCGTCGATCATTACTCCGACGTTCGGGCCGGAGGACATCAGCGCGGGATGTTCCTACTGCGCTCGGAACTGGCGCTGGTCGCTGCAGTAGCAGTGATGGCCGCGAGCGGCTGTCCTGCGGAACGCTGCCGCCCGCGCCCGCGCGCGGCGCATCCCGCGCGCCGGGCTGGTGCGGGGAACGGCCCTCCCGCAGACGCCAACTTGCAGCTCGCTGCCACGAACACTGTCCCACTGATGATCTTCGAAGGGCATGCGTGTCCCGCTGCCAAGCCCGGGTGCCGGCAACACCCAGGGTTGTATTGCCGAGCTATGCGGAGTAGACCTAGACGTGCACGACGACCGCTCACAAGGGGTGAGCGCGGGGACTTGGATGAAGGTCGTAATAGTCGTGCACACCTCACGAAATCGGTCCGCTGGCAAAATCGCCACGGTGTTCGTTGCGCTCGTCCTGGGTACGGTTGTCGCACCTGCCGCTCAGGCTGACGTACCAGGACTGAACACTCATTCCTGCGACGGACAGACGTACGACCACTCGCTCGGCAGCTACAGCAACGACCAGGGGGACTTGCCGCTGCGTTGCGGAAATTCCCGGTTCGGACTGAATCACATCATCGCTCGCGGCCACTTTGACGCGGACACCAACTTCGATATTCAGCAGACACTCAGCTACGGCCTCTACGCACCCGGGAGCTCAGGCTCTAAGACGCTCTACGACGCGAACTGCACACCCGTCTACTTCGTTCTCTTCGGATATAACGCCTACAACGGCTCCGATCCCCTCGCTAACCCCATCGGCATCGTCAACGCCTACAAAATCGACAGCACCATAAACACCCGATCTACCAGCAGCACCACCGCCGCACCCATCATCCAACCGCCCTACGGGACCGGATGCCCCGTCTACACCCCGATCGAGAACGATTGACCGACACCCGCGACCTCGCCGACGTCGTGGGGTGGATGCGCCGCCACTACTCCACCCCGTACGACGTCATCGCGGCTACCGCAACCCACAGCTCAAACGGATGGAGCGTTGACACAACCATTCGAGCTACACCCACCTCCACTGACGAGGTAGTGAATCTCGACCAGTGGGACCCTGCCGCAATCGATTCCCTGACCACCGGAGGCGACCTTGCAGTCGAAGCCTTCGCGCTAATCTTGCACGCCAACCTCATCGAATGGTGGGATACGGAACGACCGAAAACGTCGACGCGATACTGAACCACTAAACAATGTGACGAATCAAGCATAAGATCCGAGCAGACACCCCCTGCGAGGCGACGGACGGAAAGCAGCTGATTGCTCCGTTGAGCGGCTCTTCACCGGCACGCCGACAGCATCACGGGCCGCCGACCGACTCGACCCTTCCCTCGGCAGCTCCCAGAACCGCGCCACCCCGGGCACGCTGCTTCAACTTCGATCCCATCGCCAACACTCCGACTCACGGTGGTATTGCAACGACCGGCTGAACCCAAGTCCCCCTAACGGACACCTCCGGAGTAGATGAGGACAGCCGCTCCGGCGTCGAGGAGCCTCTCCGGCCCCTGTTCGATGCGCGAGGATTTGGACATGCGTACCGATAGGGAATCGCTCTCCGCGTCGAGCGGGAGCCTCGCGCCCGCAGCGCGAGGCTCCTCTGACCCGGCCCGGCTCGAACGGGCTGCCACCCTCACCGTGCTGCGGGCAGGACACCCCCTTACTGGATTAGGGGAGCCTTGGGCGGGCGCATTCGACGGTAGTGCGGCGCGAGCCTCGGAGGGCTAGTGCGTCGATGCGTCCGGCGTCCGATGAGGGGTCGTTCACCGCACCACTGCGGCGAGCCGGATGCGCTGTGCATGGGTGCGGGCGGCAGTGTCCCGTAAGGCCGGCCCGATGGAATGTCCAGTGAGGGGGTGGCTATCGGGACACTGGGGCGGTGATTCAGAAGGCGATGCTGCGCACTCGAGCCGAGGCGCTCGACGACCTCGAGCGGCAGATGCGTTCCGAGGCTGACTTCGCGGGGGAGCGGATCGTGCGGACGGGGGAACGGCTTCCGGTTGCAGGAGACGAAGACCTTCACGGTCCAGGTGTGGAAGATGCTGTCTAACTGGCGTCTCGTGGTGATGCTGCCGCACCTGCAAATCGAGGGACCCACGGGTACTGCTACTTCGGCGCCGGTCCTGAGAGCGTGGTGTGCGCGGTCGCCGCTGGTCTGCAGTGGGCGGATCCGATGAACACGGCTCCGGCGTGGTTCGACAAGCAGGCGTTCTGCTTGTCGGTTCGGTCCTTGCGGGGTGGACGGACAAGCGAACGGCTGCTGCAGCGCGTGCTGCAACAGCCGTTCGGACTTCTCCGCGGATCTACGGAGCGAGGATGTAGCTCATGCCGGGCACGTCCTTGACCTGGCGGGTGCCCCACTGGCCGGGGCCGGCGACACCGTTGAGCTCGGTGATGTTGATGTAGAGCCCGTCGGGGTGCTGTTCGATGGAGTCGACCCAGGCGACGTGGCCGTACGTCGCATCTGACCCTTGGACTCCGGGCTGGAAGACGACGATGCTACGCGCCTGCGCATCGAGGACGGTCGTCCAACCGGTTGCCGCTGCGGTGTCGGTCCATTCATAGGCGTTGCCCTTGAAGGCCGGGTAGAGGCCCGTCGCCTCGTGGAACTTCTCCTTAGCCCCGTAGGTGCACTGAGTGGGGTCCGGGACGGTGTTGGTCGCTTCAGTAGTGCCGACGGTGCGGCCGCTGTCGGCAGTGACGGCTGCTGTCGCGACGGTGTCGGCTTGCGCGGGGGCGGCGGCGAGCGTCGGGACGCCGAGGGCGAGGGTGACGGCGACGATGCCGCCGAGAATCTTGCTGCGCTGGAACGACCGGCCGTGCTGAGTCGTCTAGCTGGCCGTGGTCTTCGTGGTGTCCATGATGTTTCTCCTTCGATGTTTCTCCGGTTCAACTGGTTCCACCCTCCTCCTCGCCGCGAGCGGTGGCGAGGTTGCACATGGACTACGGAGAGGTTGCACATGGACTACGGAGAGGTTGCACATGGACTACGGAGAGGTTGCGCATCGACCACGGCGAGGTTGCACACCGACTACGGAGGACGTCCAAGAAGCACTCAGCTGCGCCTGCGCGTAATCCGCTACTCCAAAGACGTCATTCCGAGGTACATACAGGCGCATAGGTTGTCTCGCATCCCTATGGATTCGAGACGTCTTATTGGTCAGAGAAGCGGAGCTTCCTCACCTGCGCGCTGGTTTGGAGCAGTGAGTCTCAGAACTAGGTAACGCAACTGTTTCCCGCGACTTTTATCAACTGCACTGGTTGCGAGACGCAGCCCGGCCTTTCTTGTGGAGCGGGCGCCTGCGTTGCCGCGCTCAGGCACCGTGACTGGTGTCGCGGGCGAGTGGCTGAGGTCTTCGACGTCGATCGGACCTACACGCCGCGCGCGCAGCAGCTTGGTTGATCTTGACTGCGATCCTCGTGATGACGCCCGTGCTCCTTGTCGGCGAGCTCCTGTGTGCTTGACCGCGGACGACCGTGTCAGAGCAGCTCGAGCAGCTGCGCCTTCTTGCGGTCATACTCCTCCTGAGTGATGGCACCAGAAGTCAGCAGGCCGTGCAGGGAAGTGATCCGCCGCGCTGCGTCGTGACTCGACTCGTCAAGGGGGCCAACGGTGTCTGCATCGATAGGGTTCCTCTTAAGCGACTCGTCGTCCGTAAGCGTTTCAGGGGTTGCCTCAACGGACGAAGCGCGTCGCTCCACCATGAGCGACTCGACTGTCGCTGCGCCGGTCCTTGCTCGGTGGAGGTCCAACGCGAATACGTACTCGCTACCGTAGGCCGTGATCCTCAGTGCTCCGCCCTGAAGGGAGTCGACGGCGTCCACGGCCTCGATATCGCCGACGGGAATCGACGCCTCGACGTCTCGGTGCGTCCACTCGAGGGCGTCGTCGAAGATAGTCACCGTCGCCTTGTCGCGCTTGTCGCCGAACGGGGACGACCACAGCTTCTGATGCGAGGTCACGTTTTGGACATCGGCGTCCACGGCTGACGAAGAGGGTTCCCCTGTTGCGGTAGCCGACGCACTCCCGCTTCCTGCGAGTGACACCGCTCGCCGGATCGCCGTATCGAGCCGGCCCCGTACAAGTCCGAGCTCTCCCTGGGAAGTAGGGTCCGTCACTCCGGTGAGCGAGTTGGTCGTCGTGGCGCCGGAGATGGTAGCTACGGCGCCGGATCTTTCGCCGGTGACGGACACCGAGAGGTTGCCGTCCCAATGCCGGTACAAGCTCTTCGCCCGCAACAAGACGAAGCCGGACGTCGAATCGGCGTTCTGCACCGACAAGCGGCACTGCGCCGCTGCCGTCAGCACCGCCCGGAAGACCAACTCCTCTGACGCCCCCGGGAAAGAGATGCGTCCGTTGCTCAGCGCCGAGGAGAAGAAGCCCATTTCTCGATGGTGCCGCTGATCGGCACTCAGCGCCACTGCTCTACCTCGCATACTGCCCCGAGCCGTCGTGCAGAGACTCCTGTCGGGGACGAGGTGATCACGGGCGTCTCGTGCAGAGAGCAATCTGGGACGAGCGGCCGCTCACAACGCCTTCAAATAATGAGGAATACGCATTGATTGCGCGCGGTAAGTTTCGCTCGCTGCTGCCGCAGCCTGTCCTGCTGGGGCTGGCAACAGGCAACGCCGGAACTTCGAGGTGCCGCCAGGCTAGAAGCTGTCGCTCCTGACGAGGAGCTACAGGGGTTGGCGCCGTGGTGACCTCGGCGCACCTCATCGCGAAACATGGTGCAAGACTCACCGCCCTTAGATGCCAGGCCCTTCGGCTCTGGCGCTAGTTGGCGGCGACGGTTGCAGCAACTCGAAGGTAGGCGTACACGGTCTCCCGGCTGATGCCGTACTCCTTCGCCAGCGTCGTCTTCGGCACCCCGGCGGCGGCACGTTCCCGTAGCTCGGCAGTCTGGGCCGGCGAGAGTGAGCGGGCACGTCCGCGGTAAGCGCCGCGCTGCTTAGCGAGGGCGATACCCTCGCGTTGGCGCTCTCGGATGAGTTCGCGCTCGAACTCCGCGAACGCGCCCATCATGTTCAGAAGCAGGTTCGCCATCGCACTGTCCTCTCCCGTGAAGGTCAGCTGCTCCTTGACGAACTCGACCCGGACCCGCTTGTCCGTCAGCCGGCGCACTAGCCGACGCAGGTCCTCGAGGTTCCTCGCAAGCCGGTCCATCGAATGCACGAGCACCGTGTCCCCGTCGCGGACGAACCCAATCATCTCTTCGAGCTGCGGACGGTTCACGTCCTTCCCGGAAGCCTTGTCCTCGAACATTCGATCCAGGATCACGCCGTCGAGCTGACGGAGCGTGCTCTGATCCAGCGTGCTCACCCGCACGTACCCGACTCGCTGACCCGTCATGCCGCCTCCGACCCCTATTTGTCCAGTTGAAGTCTAAGAGTCTCAAGGACGAGTGTCAGAAAAAACCGAGAGCGACCCTAGTCGGACGTGGTTCGCGGATCTGTCTGACGTCTAGTTGAGGTGTACCCCAGCTGGACGTGGTCGCGGTCATTCGAGTGCCGTCGGTGCAGAGGCGTCGGAGGTCCTTGATCGTGGTTCAGCGGGGGTTGGATGCGGGGAGCTGAGCTACTCGCTCACTCGAGTCCATTCCCCGTTCTTTAATGTGTGGCGGAACCAGCCGGCGATCGTCTCGGCCTCGTCCGGGTCCTCGAGATCGTAAGTCGGGTATTCGTACGCCAGCACATCCGTGCCCTCGAGGCGCGGGGAGTCGGTCCCGTCGTCGTAGATCTTGGCGTAGACGTCGCCCTCGGAGGAGGAGAGACTGCCGCCGGAGAAAGGCGTCCCGATCAGAACGGGAGTCGCGCCGCTGAGGTCGAGCGCCAGCACCGTCGACATGATCGACGCGCGCCCGGCGCAGCACAGCGCGGCCGGCGTGCCCGTGCACTGGACGACAAGAACGGCGTCGTCTCTGCCGTCCCCGGTGAGATCCGTGGTGCCGACGAGCCGCGTTGCGAGGATGCCCGTCCCACTCTGGCCGTCGTCGAAGTTCTCGCCCTGACCGTCGGACAACTGGATGGGCCGGGACCCTTCCCACTGGGTGCACGCACCGGCGGGGATGAGCAGCTCGCCGACGACGTCCTCGATCGGCCCACGGCTGTCGACGTCGTCGACGACGTATCCGATCATGGCGTTCACGAGTTGCTGCGTGCGCATCAAAGACCCGTGGTAGCACGGCGAATTGCCGCCTTCCATTAGGTCACGACCGACTTCGTCGACCGTTTTCAGCTTCATGTCCCGCAGGAACTGCTCTCCGAGGCTGTGCACTGCGCTGATGGTGTAGCGGCAGCGGGCGCTGTCCCGAGTCGTCGCGCGTGCTGTGGCCGATTCGTGGCCGACGACGACGTCCCCGACGCGGACATCCTCTGTCTGGAGGGGAAGACCGAGGAAGCCCATCCGCGGCATTGTCAGCGTCGTGTCGCCGTAGAGCGCGTGCACGGGCAATTCGGTCGGCCATGGTTTCAACAGACTGAGCTCCGTCGACCCAGTTCGAAGCGCCCGCCCAGCATCTGATTCGAAGGCGCTCGCTTGCGCGGGTAGCCAATCGCACGGGGTCCCGGTGTTCAGTGAGGTGGTCGTCGCGGAACCGCAACTGCTAAGTGCGCTCCGCAGCAGCGCCGAGAAGGCGCGGCTGGCGGTGGCATTGATCGACCCGCCCGAGCCTCCCGCGGAGACGGAACGAGCGATGTCGGATCCGGTGTTCGGCGTTCCGAAGGTGATGACCTGGCTCAGGTCCTTGAGCAGGCCAGGATCCTGGGCCAGTGCTTGGCGCACAGCGAGGCCACCCATGGAGTGCGCGACGACGATCACCTTCTGGCCGGAGTTCTGAGCCAGGCACCGGATCGAGTTCGCGAGCGGTGCCGCGATCTGATCGGACGTGACCCACTGCGCCGACGCGTCGTGATAATCGAAGGTGTAGACGTCGGTATCCCCGAGGTACTGCAGGACGCCGACCACGGTCCGAGAGGATGGGGTGATCGATTCGCCGATCGTGCCGAGGTCGGCCGTGCGCGAGAAGTTGCCGAGCGGCTTTGAGAGGTGTGCTGAGTTCCCGGTCCACCCGTGGACCATCAGCACCGGGACGACTCGGCCCGATTCCGGATCTGGTCTCGCCTCGCCGTCGGCTTCGTAGTCGCTGATCCAGACGTTTGCCTGCTCGAGCCCTCGGGGCGCACAGCCGGCGGAGAGATTCGTGTACGAGTTCTCGGTCGGCGAGGCGACGGCGGGCGGCGTGGCGACGACGAACGCTGCGAGCAGCAGCATGACCAGAGCGACTCGAATGCGTCTCACTGCTGCAACTCGCTCTCGATCGTGCCGTCCAGCTTCCAGACGCCGTTCTCGACGACCATGAATGCGAGGTAGGCCCTCGGGTCCGCCTCTCCGGGCACCGTCATCGACATCGCGATCGTGCCTGCCTGATCGTCGGTCGCCACCCAGGTGGAAGAGTCAACGTCGATTGTCGCGCCCGGTGGCACGGCGACGTCCGGTGCGGCCTGAACAGCGGGGCGCAGAGCCTCGGATGCCCCCGCGACAGGATCCTCCGGCACTGCTCGCAAAGCATCCGCAACGGCTTCTGCTGTCGGGTCGGTCACATCGGGTGATTGAGTCGGCGTCGCGCTGCTCACGGGGGCGCTGGCCAACGATCCCGGGCCCGACCGCCACTGGAAGGGATCCACCACGAAAGTCGCGCCTGCGCCGATCAGCACGATCGCTCCGATCGTGACCGCGAGGGTGCGGGCCTTCACGCTCGGCACCGCATAGTCGAGACAGGTGCAGAGGTGTGGTGGATGACCTCGTCGAGCCCGAAAAGGGTCAGACGCGGTCCAGGCGTCGAGTGCGATGCGGACGCACCGGCCGTGCGTGATCGCATGCGGTCATTATGTCGACGGGATTCCCGGAGGCACAATGTCGAGTTCGTGCGGCGAGACATCACGTCCTGTGTCTGTGGTCACCAGCGCCGTGCTGTCAGAGCTCGATCTCCGCGATCCGCTGTGCAGAGGGCCCGCTCGTCCCCCCGCCCAACCGTGTCAGCACCGCGGGCCTACTCGCACAGCGATCCCGCGCGCCATGATCCGGCATCTGCGCCTGCCTACCGATGCGGATGGGGATCCGGTCGCCCAGGTCACGCGTGACTTGGGCGTGTCGCGAGCGACGTTCTACCGCCGCTCCCGCGCGCGCGTCGACGCGGGCCGAGGAGCACTCGGAGCCAGCGACTAGGGCCCGGAGGCTGCGGTCATACCGTCAGTTTCGCAAGTCGTTCTCCGATGCGGGTTCCGTCGCGGTGTTCCTTCGGGCACAGGTTGAGCCAACGCTGGAGGACAGCGATCTCTTCGTCGCGGCGTCCGAGCTTGCGGTAGATAATGGCGGCTTGCTCGGTGTACCAGGGTGCCGGTTCGCGGCCGTCGCGGGAGCCTTCTGCTCCGGCGATCGCTGCTGTGCACAGGACGAGAGCTTCGTCGAGTCGTCCTTCGCGCTTGAGCTGTTTGATCGGCTCGACCAGCTCCAGATAGTGCACTCCGTTCACCGTCCCGCGCTGGAAGTCCTTCGCTCGCGCTCCTCCGCCGGCGAGGGCCTCTTTAACCATGGTTCGGGAGGACTGGTGGTGCGCGGCGGCTTTCGCTGGTGATGACAGGGGTGGTCGGTTCGATGCGGACCACTGCCACCGCGCGGGTCCGTCGCCCAGCCATGCCCATGCCTCGGCTCGCAGGCCGGTGGGCAGAAGTTCGGTGAAGATCTGCACTTCGACGACTTCTGACCCGTCCTCGCTCAGCTCGAGCTCCTGCGCGATAAAGCTGGGGAGGTAGCCGATGCGCTCGCCCTCGACATGCACTCCTACGGCGAACGGGTCTGCTCTGTTGTCGGGCTCTCGTTGCAGGGAACCGGACGTCTCGATGTAGCCGCCTTCGGCGGCGTGATGACGTGATGCCAGCGCCGTGATCGCCTCGCGGGCGAAGGTCGTCGTTCCCGTCAGCTGCACCACGCCAAGCTCGATCGTGGTGCTGAGGTTCACGCGAAATTGAACGCGGTGCGCGAACGGGGACGCGGCGCTCGGCTCCTCCTTCGACGTGGCGTCGTTGGTGCGAGGAGCGGTCCGGCCCAGCAGCCTGTCGAGGAAACCCATACCCGGCATCATCGGGCAAAAAATCCCGAATCTGTACTGCGGCCGAGGTCCCGCTGTCCACCTGTGTGCAGGCCAGCCCCAGCGAGAGCTGGGCTGTGCACAGGTGGTCAGGGGGCGTCCGCCTCGGACGCTGACGCACGCCACGCAAAGAAGGGGAGCATCCAGTCGGATGCTCCCCTTCACTCTTGCCCTGGGCTCAGGCCGTCGCCTCCCGTGCCGCTGCCACTTCGGTGTAGAGCGGGGGCTGGTTGTCGTCCTCGAACATGCCGACCGGTGGCGGCGTGTAGGGCAGCGGATCTCCGACGTCGTTCTCGTCGCGGGAGTCAGCGAACGGCCCGTCCATCGAGAGGAGCACGTTCATGTGCGGGTCGCAGTGGTTGACCCACCAGGTGCTCGGCCCGTCCGTCTCGTCTCGCCGTGCGGCCTCCCACGCCCGCCACAGGGCCTCGATGCGCTGCACCGCCTCCTTGCTTTCCCACCAGGCCGCTTTCCAGCGCATGCCGCCCCCGGAGCCATACGCAATCACCCGGCGGCGGTAGGTGCTGATGAGCTGCTTGCGCACGAACTCATCCGCGGACCCGTAGTGCGTCGTTACTGCCTCCTCGCCTGGCGCCGGAGCGTGCTCTGCGGTGGGTGCGGAGTCCTCGCCGCCGAACGGGTCGAAGTCGTCTGCGGTCATGCTTCCTCGATAACGGCGGTAGTGACGAGGGGCGGCGTCGTCGGTGCGGGCTTGCCCGCTTTGTGGTTCGCGATGGAGGCGTTGATCGACTCCACCAGCGCCTTGGGTCCGTCGAACCAGGGGACGGTGGGCAGAATCGCGGCACGGTTACCGGAGGACATCATCACCGCGCGCCCGATCTTGCGGCCCTTCCTCGGTGTGGGGAGGTTCGCCAGCTCCGCGACGTCGAGGATCAGTTCGCGCTTCAACGCGCTCGTGGTCGAGCGCACACCCTTGTTCATGCTCGCGGAGGTCGTCTCCCGGTCGTAGGTGCCGATCAGGTCGGACACCATGCGCAGGACCCTGAACCGACCCCTTGACAGCACGGTGCTCGGAGCTGAGTGACGCGATGCGCTCACACGCACCGCTCGAGCAAAGGCTCGCTCCCTCCTCCCTCCGCCGTCACACCCAACTAGGAGGTACCACAGGGGCTCGCGGGTATGTAAACGCCCAGCCCCCATGCCCGTCGGCCACCCTTCCCGGCCACAGGGCCACGCCGCCGGGCCTGCGAAGCCCCGCGTTACCTCTTCTAGCGTTCCATAGCGGAACGCAATAAAGTCACTGCCTCGAAGGTAAGTTTCGGCTGGCTGGTATGAATTGCTTGCCCGACCCATTTGATGCCATTCTCATCAGCCTTGATAGACGCGGTTCCAACGGGTTCCGAAAGCTCTTGGGCTGTATCCATACCATGAAGTAGTGCGGCTTCCACTCCTTCGGACGTGAGAAGCTGTTCATGCCACCCGAAAACGTTGGAGGGTCCTCTTCGATATCTATAGAGGATGAAGGCGTCATTAGGTTCCTGTGCCCAGCAGTGAATAAGTTCGATATCACCAGCACGATCTTGCTTTAGGAAAACACGCACTCCTCGCAGGAAGGCGTCGGCTGTATGTTCCGCCTGTGTCATTGCCCAACTCCTCCTAATCGACAGTAGCAGAGGAGAAGAGTAGATTTCTTCTCCTCTGCTACTGACCGAACTTACTCCGTGAACATGATCTCCGGCAGGGGCGCGTAGTCGAACGCGACCTCGGTCACGTCGCTTGCGATCTCTGCCTTCAGCTCCTCGATCTCCGGCGACGCGAGGATCTCGGCCTGCTTCGCTTGTTGGTCCGCCGTGAGCCCTTCCTCCGCAGGCGTGCTCGACCGGCTAAACGGGTTGTCGACACCTGGGTAGTCAATCGAGTACGTCACCCAGTCGGCGCAGCGAGCTTCGCCGCCCTGCTTGCAGTAGAGGGTCTGCATGCCCATCTTTCCGCCGACGGGCCATCCGTAGTACAGGTCGTACGACCGGGGATTGTAGATGCCCAGCAACTCGACCTGCTCGCGGAGCACGCACCTGCCGTCGACGCAGTCGTAGTTGCCCGCGTAGGCCTTGAGATTGTAATTGCCGTTCCCCTGCAGCGTGCTGTTCGTGGAAGCCATCACCTTCTTCATTGCGTTGGTGCTCCAGATGTTGTGCTTGTGGAAAACCTTGTCGAGGCCCCACCCGCGCTCGATGTCTGCATCGTAGAAGCCGCGCCGGATCGGGAAACTCCCATGCGTACTGCTCGACACCGTCGCGAAGGTGTCTGTACTGGGGTAGCCGGCGGGCGGTTGTGCTGCCATCACCGGTCCCGTAGAGACCAGTCCGATTCCGGTGGCTGCGATGCCCGCAATAAGCAGGCTTGCAGCGAAGGAACGGAAACGCTTCATGCGATCCACCTTTAGCTTCTTGTCTCTACTCTCATTGGCACTTCTGAATTCCCTCAATGGCATATCGAACGGCCTTTCATCTGTAGCGTTTTTTCAGATGCGGATTGATCTCCGCGTTTGAAGAAGGCTTGCAGCGAAGTCAGGAACGGTCAAGAGCGGAGCTTCAAGTGGCGGGATAAGTGGCGCGTTCGTGAGCGAGGAGTCTTACTCGGATCTTCGTGAATTCGGTTCTACTTCTTTCTCTCCTCCGCTTTCGCTTGCTTCAGCGCCCTCGGTTGGCGTGGCCGGAAGGGTGGCGGCCAGCGCGCTGGTGAGATCACTTCGGGGGCCGCCCGCAATGCGACTCTCGTTGGCAGCACACTCCGATCGACCATATGAGTATGTGTCACGTTCCAGGCGTGTGGTGAGAGGATGAAAGGTATGACAGGAGCGAAAAATCGCAGCACACCAGTGAAACCACTCCAAGATCGAGCTCATCGAACGCGAGCCGCGATCGTCGCGGCGGCACGCGAAGTCGTCATCGAGGTGGGTAGAGATCGGGCGACAACCGCCAAGGTGGCGGCTCGCGCCAGCGTCGGCATCGGCACTCTCTACCGGTATTTCGTCGATTTCGCGGATGTGCTCGAGGCTGTTTATGCAGAGGATCCGATCTGCGATAGACATCAAGCGGTACTGAGAGCTGCGCACAAGGCGACCGACTCGGAGAGCGCCGAGACCGTCGCGGTGGAAGCTCTTCAAGAACTCATAAAGGAACTCAGGGCTGAGTCGCTTCTCGAAGCCGAGCTGCGTCTTTGCACCTGATCTCGGGATCGTGCGAGCAACCCGCGGTGTCCGCTCGCATCGCAGAAGGCCTTCGTTTGTTCAGCGAGCGCACGCATCGGATGCCTCGCCACGAGGGACCATCAGCGCTCGCCGCCCGACCGCTCCCCGAACTCCACGAGCTTCGCGAACAGGTCCTCGATCAGCCAGCGGGTGTCGAACGCCTCGCAGACCCGGATCGTGTGCGGCCCTGCGTCGGGCAGGAGCTCGCCGTCCGCGGAGAACCGCGGCGCGCGGCGCTCCCGCCAGCGTCCGCCGGCGGGGTTCATCACGGCGCCCATCGCCGGGCTGTCACCCAGCGACCGGAAGTCGAGCGGCCCGTACGGGATGGTGTCGTTGAACGCGATCAGCTGGTCCACGAGGTAGTCGGCGAGGGGACTCGTCCCGCGGAGCCGCGTGCGGAGCTCGGCGTGCCCGACTCCGACTCCGGAGTACACGGGCATCGGGATCTGCCAGAGGGCGATGCCCGACTCGAGGACGCGGTTCGCGGCGTCGACGTCGTTGATCAGGTTGAACTCGGGGCTGTAGGCGGGGATCTCGTCGTAGGGCGGGCCGCCGACCCAGACGACCACGACGTCGCGCGAGGCGATCGACGGCTCGAGCAGCAGGGCGGCGGCGACGTCGGTCAGCGGCCCGAGCACGGCGATCCACAGCCGGCCGTCGTCGCGCAGAGCCTCCGCGATGATCAGGCGGGCGCCGTCCGACGCCTCGGCGGGCACGGCCGACTCGGCGCCGTCGACGACGGTCACCGTCGAACCCGCCAACTCCACGATGCGGTCGATCTCGGCGCGCGACTCCGGCATGCTCCCCGGCCGGCCGAAGTGCGCCGCCACCAGACCGCGGACGTCGAGGGTGTCGGTCAGCAGCGCCTGGACGATCGCGAACTGGTCGTCGGCCTCGTTCGCGGCGTCGGTGCTGACGATCAGGCGGTGCGGGGGAGGCGGGGTCATGCGGACTCGCGCTGCACGAGGGTCGTCGCGAGGATCGGCTGCCGGTCGACCGGGCGGCCCTGCACGACGGCGACGACGGTCTCGGCGGCGACGCGGCCCATGTCCTCCAGGGGCTGCCGGATGGTCGTGAGGGTCGGATCCGAGGTGGTCGCGATGACGACGTCGTCGAAGCCGATGACGGACACGTCGGCGGGGACGCGGCGCCCGGACGCCTGCAGCACGCGGATCGCGCCGTTCGCCATCAGGTCGGAGGAGGCGAAGACGCCGTCGAGGTCGGGGTGGCGCTGCAGGAGACGCGCCATCGCGGCGGAACCGCTCTCGAGGGTGAAGGCGCCGTGCACGATCGGGCTGGAGTCGAGGCCGAGCTCGGTGAGCTCGTCGCGCCAGCCTCGGATGCGGTCGCGGGCGGGCTCCATGTCGTGCGGGCCGGCGATGATGCCCAGGCGACGACGGCCGGAGTCGGCGAGCGCGCGGGCGGCGAGGCGGCCGCCTCCGTAGTTGTCGGAGTCGATGACGATCGCGTCCTCGGGCAGGGCGACCCGCGGGCGGCCGACCCAGGCGATCGGCACGGGGGAGTCGGCCAGCGCCTGCGCGAGGTGGGTGATCTCGTGCTGGAGGATCACGATCGCGCCGTCGACGGCCCGCGAGCGGAGGAAGCGGGGGATGCGGTCGCTGTCGTCGTGGTCGGCGGGCAGCAGCACGGGCTGCACCTCGCCGGCGTAGAGGCCCTTCGCGGCGCCCTTCAGCACCGAGGTGAAGAACGTCCCGGTGAGGCTGTCGAGCTCGTTGAAGGCGACGATCAGGGCGATGGCCCCGGCCCGCCCGCCGCGGAGCATCCGGGCGGCGCTGTTCGCCTCGTAGCCGAGGGACTTCGCGGCGCGCTCGACCGCGGCGGTCATCCGGACGTCGACATTGGTGCCGCCTGCGAGCACCCGGGCGGCGGTGGCGCGCGAGACGCCCGCGGCCTGGGCGACGTCCACCAGCGTGGGTCGAGTCATGCTGCTTCCTTCTGCGAGGGGAGGTTCCGGCTTCCGCGCCTCCCCGCGGAGCACGGTGGGGAGAGCGTCGGAGTGAAGACTCGCACGGGGCGGCGGGCGGCCGTCCGGAACTGCTCGATTTGCGAAACTTCCCTTTGATACTAGGCGGAGATCGTTATCTCGCGGAGACCGGTTCTCGCTTGCATCGTGCTCGCGGGCGGGTTAGGTTGGCCGCCAAGAGATCGTTCTCTGAGGCCCGCCCTCACCGAAACCCTGCGAATCCCCAACGAAGAGGAATTGTCGTGAAAAGAAGCCTGACGGCCGTAGCCGCAGCAGCAGCAGTAGTCGCGCTCACCCTGACCGGGTGCTCGTCCGGAGGGGGAGGAGGCGCCTCGGACGACCCGAACGCCGAAGCCACCTTCTGGTCCTTCACCGGCATCAACGCCAAGGACAGCGTCGACGAGTACCTCGCGAAGATGCCCGACGCGAAGATCAAGCTCTCCGAGGTCGGCAGCACGACCGAGACCGCCACCGCCCTCACCGCGGCCCTCGCCGGCGGCAAGGTGCCCGACCTGGTCATGATCCAGAACGACGACCTGCCCCAGTTCGTCGCCAACAGCTCGAACTTCCTCGACCTGCGCACCCTCGGCGGCGACGACGTCGCCTCGACCTACCTCCCGTGGGCCGCCTCCGCCGCGACCGCCGACGACGGCTCCGTCGTGGGCGTCCCGACCGACGTCGGCGGACTGGGCTTCGCCTACCGCGCCGACCTCTTCGAGCAGGCCGGCCTGCCGACCGAGCCCGACCAGGTCGCCGAGCTCTGGAAGGACTGGCCGTCCTTCATCGAGACCGGCAAGAAGTACACCGAGGCGACCGGCAAGCCGTTCGTCGACAACATCGAGACCAGCGTCTTCTTCTCGACCGTCAATCAGGTCTCGGAGAAGTACTACTCGCCCGACGGCGAGCTGGTCTACGACACCAACCCGCAGGTGAAGGACGCGTTCCAGGTCGCCGTGGACACCAAGGACGCCGGCATCAGCGCCGGCATCGCCGCCTGGTCCTCGGGCTGGGCTCCGGGCCGCGCGAACGGCGCCTTCGCCGTGACGATCGCCCCCTCGTGGATCCTCGCCGGCATCAAGACCGACGCCCCCGACACCGCCGGCAACTGGCGCGTCACCAGCGTCCCCGGCATCGGCGGCAACTGGGGCGGCAGCGTCATCGCCATCCCCGCCCGCGCCGAGCACCCCGAGGCCGCCTGGCAGTACATCAAGACGATGATGTCGGCTGAGGGCCAGACCGACCACTTCAAGGCCTCGGGCACGCTGCCCGCCGCCACCGAGGCGGTCGCCAGCGACGAGGTCCAGTCGTACACCGACCCGTTCTTCGGCGACTCGAAGATCGGCGAGGTCATGGCGACCTCCGTCGAGCAGTTCCCGTCCTTCTACAACGGACCGGACACCACCCCGATCAACGGGGCGCTCCTCAACACCCTCGTCGAGCTGGAGGCCGGCAACGTGACCTCCGACAAGGCGTGGTCGACCGCACTCGACACGGCCAAGCAGGCCATCGGCGGCTGATCGCCCCACCCACCCGAGCGGCCCGGCGCCTCGCGCGCCGGGCCCCTCCCCCCTTTCTCGACGGAGGTACTCCCGTGTCAACGGTGACAGCAGCACCACCCCGCAAGCAGCGCAAGCAGCCCAGCGCGCCGGTCCAGAAGGCCGCGCGGATCCGCAACTCCCTCTCGGAGCGGATCGCCCCCTACGCGTACGTCGCGCCCTTCTTCATCATCTTCATCGTCTTCGGGCTCTTCCCGCTCCTGTTCACGTTCTACGTCTCGCTCTTCGACTGGAACCCGATCGGCGAGCAGACCTTCGTCGGCATCGCCAACTTCCAGCAGCTCTTCGCCGACTCCCGGTTCTGGAACGCGCTGGTCAACACCTTCGGCATCTTCATCATCTCGACGGTGCCCCAGCTGCTGTTCGCCCTCTTCCTCGCGCACCTGCTGAACCACGCCCGCCTCCGCTGGGCGAACTTCTTCCGCATGGCGCTGCTGGTGCCGTACATCACCTCCGTCGCGGCGACCGCGATCGTGTTCGCGCAGATCTTCGACAAGAACTTCGGCCTGATCAACTGGTTCCTCGGCATCTTCGGACTGCCGTCGATCAACTTCCTCGCCACGAACTACGGCTCCTGGATCGTCATCTCGACGATGGTCTTCTGGCGCTGGTTCGGCTACAACACGCTCCTCTACCTGGCGGGCCTGCAGTCGCTGCCCCGCGAGATGTTCGAGGCGGCCTCCGTCGACGGCGCGTCCAGCTGGCAGCAGTTCCGCCACCTGACGATCCCGGCGCTGCGCCCGATCATCGTCTTCACCGTGATCATGTCGACCATCGGCGGTCTGCAGATCTTCACGGAGGCGCTCCTGGTGGCCCCTGAATCGGGCCTCACCTGCGGCGCCGGCCGGCAGTGCCAGACGCTGGCGCTCTTCCTCTACGAGCAGGGCTTCGGCCAGTTCAAGTTCGGCTACGGATCCGCCATCGGCGTCGTGCTGTTCGTGATCGTGGTCCTCGTCTCCCTCCTCAACTTCTACCTCTCCACCCGCACCCGGAAGGAGGCCGTCTGATGTCGGATGTGATCGACCAGGCCGTCCCGCAGACGCTGGCCCCCACGGTCCAGAAGGCACAGCTGCCGAAGCGGCGCGGGAAGGGCGGCGGAGTCGGCTGGCCGACCTACGTCTTCCTCGTGATCGCGGTGCTCGTCTCGATCTTCCCGCTCTACTACATGTTCGTCGTCGCGTCGGTCGGAGCGACCGCCGTCACGTCGATCCCGCCGCGCCTGTACCCGGGCACGAACTTCATGGCGATCGCCGAGAAGGTGTTCGACACCGTCCCGTTCATCGCCTCGATGCTGAACAGCCTCATCGTGTCGCTGAGCATCGCCGTCATCTCGGCGATCCTCTGCGCGATGGCCGGCTTCGCCTTCGCGAAGCTGCAGTTCCCGGGTCGCAACGTGCTGTTCCTGATCGTGCTGCTGACGATGACGGTGCCGGCGCAGCTGAGCATCATCCCGCAGTACCTGATCGTCTCGGCGCTCGACTGGGTCGACACCCTCCAGGCGATCATCGTGCCGGGCCTGGCCAGCGCCTTCGGCATCTTCTGGATGCGGCAGCACATGTCCACGACGGTCAGCGACGAGCTGATCCAGGCGGCCCGCATCGACGGCGCCAACTCGTGGCAGCTGTTCTGGCGCATCGCCTTCCCGGTGGTCCGCCCCGCGGCGTTCGTCCTCGGGCTGATCACGTTCACCGCGGTCTGGAACGACTTCATGTGGCCGTTCATCGTCCTCAAGTCGCCGGAGCTGTTCACGGTGCAGATCGCGCTGAAGCAGCTGCAGGCCAACCGCTCGATCGACGTCGCCCTGGCGATGGGCGGATCGTTCATGGCCACCCTCCCGCTGCTGATCGCGTTCTTCTTCGTCGGCCGCCGGATGGTGTCCGGGATCATGGACGGGGCGTTCAAGGGCTGATGCACGACGCTTCCCCAGCACTGCCCGGGACGGACGCCGCGCGTCCTCCCGGGCGGGACTGGCGGGACCGCGCTCTGCCTCCGGCCGAGCGCGCCCGCCTCCTGACCCAGGAACTCACCCTCGAGGAGAAGGCGGCGCAGCTCGGCTCCGTCTGGCTCACCGACTCCGCCGACGACTTCGCCCCGAAGCTCGACGACGGGCCCGCCGCGGGCGACGACCTCTTCACCGGCGGCCTCGGCCAGCTGACCCGCGTGTTCGGCACCGAGCCGGTCACCGTCCCGGAGGGCGTCCGCCGGCTCCGCGAGCTGCAGGAGCGCGTGGTCGCAGGCAGCCGCCTCGGCATTCCGGCCATCGCGCACGAGGAGTGCCTCACCGGCCTGGCCGCGTACGGCGCGACCGCGTTCCCCACTCCGCTCGCCTGGGCGGCCACCTTCCACGAGGAGCTCGTGGGCGAGATGGCGGAGGCGATCGGCTCGGACATGCGCGCACTCGGCATCCACCAGGGCCTCGCCCCGGTCGTCGACGTCGTGAAGGACTACCGCTGGGGCCGCGTCGAGGAGACCCTCGGCGAGGACCCGTACCTGGTCTCGCAGCTCGGCGCCGCCTACGTGGCGGGGCTGGAGGGGACCGGCGTCGTCGCGACGCTGAAGCACTTCGCCGGGTACGCCGCCTCCCGCGGCGCCCGCAACCACGGACCCGTGAGCATGGGGCCGCGCGAGCTCGCCGACACGGTGCTGCCTCCGTTCGAGGCCGCCCTGCGGCACGGCGGCGCCCGCAGCGTGATGACCTCGTACACCGACATCGACGGCGTGCCCAGCAGCGCCAGCCGGCACCTGCTGACGACGCTGCTCCGCGACCGCTGGGGCTTCGAGGGCACGGTCGTCGCCGACTACTGGGCGGTGCCGTTCCTCCAGGCCATGCACCACGTCGCGGTCGACGCGGCCGACGCGGGGCGCCTGGCGCTGCACGCCGGGGTCGACGTCGAGCTGCCGCAGACGGCGGCGTACAGCGAGCTGCCGCGCCTGATCCGCGAGGGCGTCGTCGACGAGGCCGACCTCGACCGCTCCGTGGCCAGGCACCTCCGCCACAAGTTCGAGGCGGGCCTGCTCGACGGCGGCCCGCTGGTGCCCGAGGGAGCCGAGGACGTCGACCTCGACAGCGCCCGCAACCGCGCGATCTCGTCGCGGATCGCGGAGGAGTCGGTCGTGCTGCTGCGCGACGAGGACATCGCGGGGCTGCTGTCCTCCGGCTCGCTCGCCGTCGTGGGACCGGCCGCGGACCAGTTCCGCAGCCTGGTCGGCTGCTACGCGTTCCCCAACCACGTGCTCTCCAAGCACCCCGGCCACGACCTCGGGCTGTCGATCCCGACGGTGCTGACGGCGCTGCAGGAGGAGTTCGGAGCGTCGCGCGTGCGCTTCGCGGCGGGCGGCTCGATCACCTCCGCGTCGACCGACGGCGTGCAGGAGGCGGTAAACCTCGTCCGCGGCTCCGACGCGGCGGTCGTCGTGGTCGGCGACATCGCCGGTCTCTTCGGCGACGGCACCTCGGGCGAGGGCTGCGACGCGGCCGACCTCCGCCTCCCCGGAGCGCAGGAGCCGCTGGTGACGGCCGTGCTCGAGACCGGCGTGCCCACCGTGGTGGTCGTCCTCTCGGGCCGGCCCTACGCGCTCGGGGCGTTCGGAGCGGCGCGCGGACTCGTGCAGGCGTTCTTCCCGGGAGCGGACGGGGCGGCCGCGGTCGCCGGCGTGCTCTCGGGCCGCGTGGCTCCGACCGGGCGGCTGCCCGTGCAGATCCCGCGGCTCCCGTCCGCCTCGACCACGTACCTGCAGCCGTCGCTCGGGCTCTCGAACCCCGGGATCACGGCGCTGGACGCGACTCCGCTCTACCCGTTCGGCTACGGGCTGACCCGCGGCGCGGTGACGTACACGGAGCTGGCGACGGCGGCGGAGCTGCCGGTCGGCGGATCGCTCGACGTGGCGGTATCGCTCCGGAACGACGGCGCCGACACGGTCGAGGTGGTGCAGCTCTACGCGGGCTACCCGACCTCGGCGGTGGTGCGGCCGGTCGCGCAGCTGATCGGCTTCGCGCGCGTGCCGATCGCGGCGGGCGAGACGATGACGGTGCACTTCCACGTCGACGCGGCCCGGCTCGCGGTGACGGGGGAGGACGGCCGGCTCGCCGTGGACCCGGGGCCGCTGCGGCTGACGGCCGGCGCCTCGGCGGCGGACGCGGCGGTGACGGCGGAGGTGTCGATCACGGGGGAGCGGCGGTTCCTCGCCGAGCGGGCGCTGCGGACCCCCTGGTCGTTCGCGCGGGGCTGAGCGGTCGGCGCCTCAGGGGGGAGGCGCCGGCCGCTCGCGGGGGGGCGGGCCGGTAGTGCCGGCTCGCGAGTCCGCAGAAGTCGCGGTGCTCGAGCGCGGGACCTGCGACTTCTGCGGGGTCGGCGGCGGGGAGCGCGACGGCCGCGTAGCACCGCAGGCGCCAAGCGCAAGGGGCCCGCGCGAGCCGGGGGCCCGGCCTAGCGTGGAAGGAGCGGCGCCGCCGGTGGCGGCCCGCGGAGAAGACCGATGCAGAGGAGAGTCATGCCCGCCCTGACCGACACGTTCACGCTGTCCAACGGAGTCGCCATCCCGAAGATCGGGTTCGGCACCTGGCAGATCCCCGACGGCCCCGAGGCCTACGACGCGACGACCGCCGCGCTCGAGGCGGGCTACCGCCACATCGACACCGCCCGCGCCTACGGCAACGAGGCGAGCGTCGCCCGGGCCCTGCGCGACAGCGGCGTCCCGCGCGACGAGGTGTTCATCACCACCAAGCTCCCGGCCGAGGTGAAGGACTACGAGGGCGCGAAGGCGAGCTTCGAGACCACCATGGCGGCGCTCGAGCTCGACCACGTCGACCTGTACCTCATCCACGCCCCGTGGCCCTGGCAGGACATGGGCTCGGACCACCGCGAGGGCAACATCGCGGCGTGGAAGGCGATGGAGGAGATCCTCGAGGCCGGTCGCTCGCGCGCCATCGGCGTCTCGAACTTCCAGGTCGCCGATCTGGAGTCGCTGATCGCGGCGACCGACGTGGTGCCGCACGCCAACCAGATCCGCTGGTTCGTCGGCAACACCCAGGACGAGACGACCGCGTACTGCAAGGAGCACGGCATCCTCGTGGAGGGCTACTCGCCGCTCGCGACGGGCGGCCTGCTCGACAACTCCGACATCGGCGAGATCGCCGCGAAGTACGACAAGTCGGTGGCGCAGCTCTGCATCCGCTACCTGCTCGAGAAGGACGTGCTGCCGCTGCCGAAGTCGACGACGCCCTCGCGCATCGTCGAGAACGCCGACGTCGACTTCGAGATCTCGTCCGAGGACCTCGCACACCTCGACTCGCTCGTCGACACGGAGTCCTGACCCGCGGTCGCCCGCTCCTGACGGTCCGGAGGCCGTCGCACTCGGGCTCGAGTGCGGCGGCCTCCGTCGTCTCGGCGCGTCCTGCGCCGCCTCCGTTCGCGCGTGCGCAGAAGTCGTCGCACTCGACGTCGAGTGCGACAAGTCCTGGCTTCTCGCCGGACTCCTCCGATCGCGGTTCCGCGAGTGTGCAGGAGTTGTCGCAGTCGGTCTCGAGTGCGACGACTCCTGGAGTCTCGGGGTGCTCGGCGCAGGAGCGACGGGCGCCCGGCGTCCTGAGGCCGGTCGCGAGTGCGCAGGAGTTGTCGCAGTGGGCGTCGAGTGCGACAACTACTGGCTTCTCGTCGGGCTCATCCGGACCGCGGTTCCGCGAGTGTGCAGGAGTTGTCGCAGTCGACGTCGAGTGCGACGACTCCTGGCTTCTCGCCGAGGCGAGCCGAGGCGGGGCGGGGCGAGGCGGGCCCGCCCGCCCGCCCCGCCCGGCGCCCGCGCGTCAGGCCAGGCGCAGCAGGCGGCAGCCGTGCGGCTCGAGCTCGAGCTCGACGGCGCCGCCGACGATCGGCAGCTCGGCGCCGCTCCACACGTCGACGGCCGAGGTCGCGCCGGAGCAGCCCAGGTCGGCCAGGTGCGCCGAGTAGGTCCGTGCCGACGAGCCCAGCCAGAACACTCCGCGCCACTGCTCGTCGCCGCGCCACGCCGACCACACCACCAGGTCGCCGTCGCGGACGATCTCGCGGCTGCCGTCGCTGCCGAGGAGCGCGAGGACGTCGCCGTTCGTCAGCAGCGCGAGCGTGTCGGCGGGCGTGTCCGGGAGGTGCCCGCCCATCATCAGCGGCGAGCGGAGCAGGCACCACAGCGTCACGAGCGTCCGCTGCTCCGCGGGCGTGAACCGCGAGAGCCGGTGCTCGCCCACGTGTGCGCGCACGCCGATCCGCCCCAGCGGCAGCATGTCGGCGTCGGCCCAGGCGCCGGGGCGCTGGTGCGGCGCCCAGCGCGCGGCCCGCTGGAACTGCTCGTGCAGGTGCGCCCAGTCGTCCCAGAAGTCGTCCGAGATCCGCCACATCTGCGCGGTCGACCGCAGCAGCTCGAGGTTCTCGAGCGAGAGTTGCTTGCCGGGGGAGAGGCTCAGCACCATCGGACGGCCGGTCGCGTCGATCGCGCGGGAGAGGGCGGCGATCTCCTCCGCCTGGATCGGCGGGTAGAGCACGTCGTCGAGCTTCACGAAGTCGACGCCCCACGAAGCCAGCTGCGCCATCACGGAGTCGTAGTACTGCTGCGCGCCGGGCGCGCTCATGTCGACGCCGTAGTTGTCGGGGTTCCACGGGCAGACGTTCCCGCGGTCGGCGATGTCGGCGCAGGTCGCCTCCGACCCGAGCACCGGCAGGCCGAGCTCGGCCGCTCGGCGGGGGACGCCGCGCATCAGGTGCACGCCGAAGCGGAGGCCGAGGGCGTGCACGCGCGCGGCCAGCGCCGTGAACCCGCCCGTCGCCGCGGAGGGGAAGCGTCCGGCGGCGGGCTGCGGGCGGCCCCAGCCGTCGAGCACCGGCTCCGACACCTCCTGGTAGTCGCTCGTACCGGGATCGGGCTCGTACCACTGGATGTCGACGACGACCGTGTCCCAGCCGTGCGGCAGGAGGTGCTCGGCGAGGTACTCGGCGTTCGCGAGCACCTCCTCCTCCGTCACCGAGGCGCCGAAGCAGTCCCAGCTGTTCCAGCCCATCGGCGGGCGGCGGGCGGCCTCCGTGCGCGCGGCGATCACGACAGCTCCAGCGTCACGGTCGCGAAGGAGTGCGGGGGCAGCGTGACCCGCAGGCCTGTGGCCGTGGTCTCGATGCCCTCGAGGGCGACGGGGCTCACCTCGTCGGCGGCGCCGGGCCGGTTGTGCGCGTCGGGGCGGTCGGCGGTGAGGAGGCGGCCGGTCGCGCCGGTCACGGTCCCACCGCGGAAGTCGAGGGAGACCTCGAGCGGCTCCTCCAGGTCGACGTTGGTCAGCGAGACCAGGACGCGGCCGTCCTTCGTGGAGGCGGAGGCGGAGGCGACGGGGATCTCGCGGCCGTCGACCGCGTGCGTCGGGCCGGCGACCGTGGTCGGCAGAACCGTCGCGTCGTGATGCCCCTTGTTCATCTCGAACACGTGGTACGTCGGCGTGCGGACCATCTCGCCGCCGTCCGGGTCGGTCAGCAGCATCGCCTGCAGCACGTTCACCGTCTGCGCGATGTTCGCCATCGTCAGGCGGTCGGCGAAGCCGTGGAAGACGTCGAAGTGCCAGGCCGCGACCATCGCGTCGCGGATCGTGTTCTGCTGGAAGAGGAAGCCCGGGTGGGTCCCCGGCTCCACGTCCCACCAGGTGCCCCACTCGTCGAGCACCATCCCGTACTTCTTCTCGGGGTCGTGGACGTCCATCACCGCGGCGTGCGAGCGGAGCAGCTCCTCGATCCCCTGCGCGGCCACGATCGTGCTCCAGTAGGTGTCCGCGTCGAAGTCGGTCGCGCTGCCCTTCGCGTGCCAGCTGCCGCCGATCGTGTAGTAGTGCACCGAGACCGACTCCCACGGCACGGAGGAGAAGGGGTGTCCCTCGATCTCGGGGATCACCTCCATCAGCGTCTGCGTCCAGTGGGTGTCGGCGCCGTCGGCTCCGGCCGCCACGCGGTAGAGCGGAGTGTCGTTGCCGCTCTGCACGAAGGTCCCGAACTGCCGCGCCAGGTCGGCGTAGGCGCCGGCGCGCATGTTGCCGCCGCAGCCCCAGGTCTCGTTGCCGAGCCCCCAGAAGCGGACGGTCCACGGCTCCTCCCGGCCGTGGGAGCGGCGCAGATCGGCCATCGGCGACTTGCCCGCGCCGGTGAGGTACTCGGCCCAGTCCGCCATCTCCTGCACGGTGCCGGATCCGATGTTGCCCGAGATGTAGGCGTCGGCGCCGAGCAGCTCGCAGAGCGCCATGAACTCGTGGGTGCCGAAGGAGTTGTCCTCCGCGACTCCGCCCCACTGGGTGTTGATCAGGCCGGGACGCTCCTCGCGCGGGCCGATGCCGTTGGTCCAGTGGTAGCGGTCGGCGAAGCAGCCGCCGGGCCAGCGGAGGTTGGGGATGTCGAGGGCGCGGAGGGCCTCGACGACGTCCAGGCGGATCCCGCCCTCGTTCGGGACGGGCGAGTCCTCGCCGACCCAGAAGCCGTCGTAGATGCACCGGCCGAGGTGCTCGGCGAAGTGGCCGTAGAGGTGGCGGCTGATGGTGGCGCCGGGGCGGTCGAGGTCGACGGTGACGGTGCTGTTCACGGAGTGCTCCAGGGTGGTGGCGGACGGGTCGGCGGCGGCGGTGCTCACGCGGTCTCGCGGACGAGCCGCAGGACGATCGCGCGGTCGGCGTGGAAGGTCGGCAGGTCCAGGCCCGCCTCGCCCAGCAGGCTCCCCGAGTAGGCGGGGGCCGGGGCGTCGGAGTCCAGCGGCACCGTCGACTCCAGCCAGTGCGGGCTCTGCCAGGGCGGGCCGAGCGAGCCGGGGCGCGCGGTCTCGATCCGGTAGCGCGCCCGCGGATCCAGGCCCGGGAGGCGGACGCGGCGGCGCGAGTCCGCGGTCAGCGCAGGCGTGACCAGCGTGTACAGCGCCTCCGAGCCGTCCGGCGCGACGACGCCGCGCAGCGACGGCGCGTCGGGGTCGGAGTCGTCGCCCCCGACGACCCGGCCGGTCGCGATCAGGCCGCGGTGCTCGCGGTACGCCGCGATCCAGCCCGCCAGCACGGGCTCCTCCTCCGCGTCCAGCTCGCGGAGGTCCCACTCGATCCCGAAGTGGCCGAGGAAGGCGATCGCGCAGCGGGTGTGCAGGTCGCTGGTGCGACCGGTGACGGAGTTGACCGGCGAGGCGACGTGCGAGCCGAGCATCTCCGGCGGCACGAGCAGCCCGGTCCAGCGCAGCATCCGCGAGCGGTCCAGCGGGTCCTGGTTGTCGGAGGTGTGCACGCGGTCGGTGCGCTCGAGGATCCCCAGGTCGACCCGGCCGCCGCCGGAGGCGCAGCTCTCGATCTCGAGCTCCGGGTGCCGGGCGCGCAGCTCGTCGATCAGCCGGTACAGCGCGAGCGTCTGCTCGTGCACCGCCGCCGTCCCAGTGGCGGGGTGGCCCGCGTCGATCAGGTCGCGGTTGTGGTCCCACTTGAGGTACGCGACGCCGAGGTCGGCGACCAGGCCGTCGAGCACGGCGAGGATGTGCGCGAACGCGTCGGGGTTCGTCATGTCGAGCACCTGCTGGAAGCGGAACCGCGGCGGCAGCTCCTCGCGGGCCCGCAGGATCCAGTCGGGGTGCGCGCGGGCGAGGTCGGAGTCCTCGTTGATCATCTCGGGCTCGACCCAGAGGCCGAACTCCATGCCCAGGCCGCGGACGTGCTCGGCGAGGGGGAGGAGGCCGTCGGGCCAGGCGACGGGGTCGGGCGTCCAGTCGCCGAGGCCCGCGCGGTCGTCGCTGCGGCCGAGGAACCAGCCGTCGTCGAGCACGTAGCGCTCGACCCCGAGGGCGGCGGCTCGGTCGGCCAGCTCGGCGAGGACGGCGAGGTCCTGGTCGAAGTAGACCGCCTCCCAGACGTTGAGCGTCACCGGGCGCGGCCGGCGCGAGGAGCGGGAGACCCCGCGGAGGTGGGCGTGGAAGCGGGCGGCCGCAGCGTCGAGGCCGTGGCCGAAGCTGCCGGAGATCCAGGGGGAGGAGTAGCTCTCGCCGCTCGCGAGGCGCACCTCGCCGGGCAGGAGCAGCTCGCCGCCGCGGAAGGCGAGCCAGCCGTCGCCGCGCTCCACCGCGTGCTCGTGGTTGCCGCCGATGCCGACGTGGCAGAGCCAGACCCGCCCGTCGGCGGAGTCGAAGCCGGGGGTGCCGACCGCGACGACCGTCGTCGCGTCCAGGCCGGTGCGGCCGCGCCGCGAGGAGCGGGAGTGGGTGCCGGTGACGACGGGGTGGCGCTGGGGGATCTTCTCGGTGCCCCAGCGGCCGGAGAAGTCCAGGATCTCGCGGGCCTCGGTCGGGATCCGGAGGGCGGGGTCGACGCCGATCACCTCGAGGTGCCCGGCGCCGTCGTTGCGGACCGAGACGCGGGTCCTGAGCAGTCCGGCGGGAGAGAGAACGATCTCTAGGACGACCCCGATCCGGGCCTGCGCGTCGTGCGCCTCGACGGTCACGGCGGCGCTGCCGGCCTGCGCGACCGCGCCCTCCGCGAGGGCCTCCCCGTCCACCGAGACGGTGTCCACGGTCAGCCTCGGCGACCAGCCGGCGCCCTCCCGGTGCACCCGGAGACCCGGCAGGCCGGCCCAGCCGAAGGTGTGCTCGGGCAGGATCCCGGGCTCGTAGGGGACGTCGGAGGAGCCCTCGATCCCCGTCCGCACGGGAGTTCTTGCGAAAGCTGCGAGATCGTCGTCGCTCGCGTCGAGTCGCGGACCCCAGTGCAGCAGCACGGGCAGGTCGCCTCCCGACTGAGTGAGGAGGGCGGACACGTCATCGGCGACGAGATGGATCACTCTCGGGGATTGCATGTCCCCATTCCTATCGTCGATCCTGGTCTGAGTACAGCGAGAGATCGATCTCGACCCTCGGTCGGAGGGACCACCGCGCGGATCGACCCGCGCCGATCGACCACCGCTCGCACCGCTCACCCCCACCACCCACCGCCTCGACGAGGAGCACCCATGCCGCTGACCCACCCGGCCCCGCACGAGACCCGCCTGGAGCGCGGGGTGCTCGACGCGCGGCGGCGGCTCAACCGCGACTACCTCCTCTCGCTCACCGACGAGGGACTGCTGCAGAACTTCCTGATCGAGGCCGGGATCGGCGACCAGGGCTGGCACCTGCACCCCTCGCAGGACTCGCGCGAGGCCCGCGGTCTCGACCGGTACTGGGGCTGGGAGACGCCGGGCTCGCAGCTGCGCGGGCACTTCCTCGGCCACTGGCTCTCCGCCGCGGCCCGTGAGGTCGCGGTCACCGGCGACCCGCTGCTCCGCGTCCGGATCGACTCCGTGCTCGACGGTCTCGAGCGCTGCCAGGAGGAGAACGGCGGCGGCTGGATCTGGGCGATCCCGCGCGGCTACCTCGACCGCCTGGCGACCGGCCGCCCCGTCTGGGCGCCGCAGTACGCGATGCACAAGCTGCTGATGGGCCTCGTCGACGTGCACCTCGACCTCGGCGACGAGCGGGCGCTGCGGATGGCGCGGGCCGCCACGGTCCCGCTGCTGGAGTGGGTCCGCGGATTCGACGACGCCGCGTTCCAGGAGATCCTCGAGGTCGAGACCGGCGGCATGCTCGAGGTCTGGGCCGACCTCCTCGCGATCACCGGCGACCCCGTCTACACCGAGCTGCTCGGCCGCTACGACCGCCGCTCCCTCTTCGAGGGCCTGCTCGAGGGCCGCGACGTGCTGACCAACATGCACGCCAACACCACGATCCCCGAGGTCCTCGGCGCCGCCCGCGCCTACGAGGTCACCGGCGACGAGCGCTGGCGGACGATCGTCGAGGCCTACTGGGAGCAGGCGGTCACCCTCCGCGGCACCTTCTGCACGGGCGGTCAGACCTCCGGCGAGATCTGGACGCCGCCCTTCGCGTTCGCCGCTCGCCGCGGCGAGAAGACGCAGGAGCACTGCGTCGTCTACAACATGATCCGGCTGGCCGACGTGCTGCTGCGCTGGACCGGCGACCTCGCCTACGCCGACTACATCGAGCGGAACCTCTGGAACGGCCTCCTCGCCCAGCAGAACCCGCGGACCGGGATGGTCGCCTACTTCCTGCCGCTCGAGGGCGGCGCCCGCAAGGACTGGGGCAGCCCGACCGAGGACTTCTGGTGCTGCCACGGCACGCTGGTGCAGGCGCACACGCGCCACTCCGGGCTCGTCTTCTACCGCGGCGGCGACGCCGAGCTGACGATCGCGCAGCACGTCGACGCGAGCCTGCGCCTGCCGACCGCCGCCGGCGACGCGGCGGTGCGGGTCGAGGTGCTCGACACCGCCGGCTACGTCGGCCCGGACGCCAACGCGGGTGCCGCGGGCGACGTGCACCGCCCCACCGCCTCGCGGATCCGGGTCGAGATCGTCTCGGAGGAGGGGGTCGCGCTGCACGTGCGGCTGCGGGTGCCGGAGTGGACCGTCGGCGAGCCGGGGGTCGCGGGCGACGCCGAGCGCGTCCGGGCGGGCGACGGCGCGCTCCTGATCGAGCACCCCGGCGGCCGCACGAGCGTCGACCTCGCCTTCGGCACCGAGATCCGCGCCGTGCCGATCCCGGACGAGCCGGGCACGGTCGCCTTCGTCGAGGGCCCGATCGTGCTGGCCGGCCTCGTCGACCGCGAGATCGCGCTGCGGGGGCGCCTCGAGGACGCCCCCGCCCTGCTCGCCCCCGACAACGAGCGGCAGTGGACCCAGTGGCTGCGCGGCTACCGCGCCGTCGGCCAGCCCGCCGCCGTCCGCTTCCGGCCTCTGCACGAGGTCGTCGACGAACCCTTCTCGCTCTACTTCCCGGTCTCGGCCGGGAGCTGATGGACAGGATCCCCTCCGTGACCTGCGCTCCGCGCTCATGACCGCCTCCACCGCCTCCCCCGCCGTCCAAGCGATGCCCCGCGGCCGCCTCCTGCTGCCGATCTTCGCGATGCTCGTCGGCTTCGGGCCGCTCACCATCGACCTGGTGCTGCCGTTCCTGCCGACGCTGCAGGACGATCTCGGCGTCTCGGTGGCGACCGCCCAGCTGGTCGTCACCGGCGCCACCTTCGGCTTCGCGGCCGGCCAGCTCGTCTCAGGACCGCTCAGCGACGCGGTCGGCCGCAAGTGGCCGCTCGGCGTCTCGGCGGCGCTGCACATCGCGGCGAGCCTCGTCGCGGCGATGACCTCCGACACCGCCGTGCTGCTCTCGGCCCGCTTCGTCCAGGGCGCCGCCTGCACCGCCGCGGGCGTCGTCGTCACCGCCATCGTCCGCGACCTCTACAGCGGCAAGCGGCTCGTCACGATGCTCGCGAACCTCGCCGTGATCGTCTCGGTCTTCCCGATCCTGGTGCCCTCCGTCGGCGCGCAGCTGACCAAGGTGATCGACTGGCGCGGCTCCTTCCTCGCGGTCGCCGCCTGGGGAGCGCTCGCGACCGTGATCGCGCTCCTGGTGCTGCCCGAGACGCTGCCCCGCGAGCGGCGGCACCAGGGCGGGCTCGGCCCGTCGCTGCGCAACTCCTTCGGGATGCTCCGCCGGCCGCGCGTGCTGGCGCTCGCCGCCGCCTCGGCCGCGGGCTGGTCGGTCGGCTTCGCGTATCTCGCGACCGCTCCCTTCCTCTACACGAACGTCTACGCGGTCGGGCCCGACCTGTACGGGCTGCTGTTCCTGGTCACCTCGCTCGTGACGATCGCGGTCGGGCAGACGACGGGACGGGTGATCGTGCCGCGGTTCGGACCCCGGTTCGCGATGTTCGCCTCGGCGATCGTCACGGCGCTCGGCGCCGTCGTGGTCGCGGTGCTCGCGCTCACCGGCACGCAGCCGCTGCTCGTCGTCGTCGGCGCGCTGACGTTCGCGCTGGCCGGCCGCTCGCTCGGCTTCGCCCCGGTGCAGTACCTCTCGCTGCAGGGCCCGTCGAGCGAGGCGGGCAGCGTCACGGCGATCCTCGGCACGGTCAGCTTCACGGCGGCCGGACTGGTGATGCCGGTGATGGGCGCGTGGGCCGAGATCTCGCTGATCCCGTTCGCGATCCTGCTGCTGCTCGCGGGCCTGGTCGAGGGCGGCGTGGCGCTGCTGTTCCGGCCGGGCTCGCGGCGCTTCGATCCCGGGGCGCAGCGGCTCGAGGACGAGCGGGCGGGGGCCGCCCGACCGGCCGGCCCCCGCGCGCACGACGAGAAGAGCTGAGATGACCCTCCGGGAAGGAACCACCGTGGAACTGCGCTCCGGCGACTACACCCTCCGCGTCGAGGCGGGCGGCCTCGAGGTGCTCGCGGGCGAGCGCGTCCTCTACGCGAACGACCGGCCGCTGCGCGTCACGGTCAAGACCGTCGCCGCGATCAGCGAGTACTCCGGCGCGCCCTACGACGACGTCTCGCTGTCGGAGGGGGCGATCACCGCGAGCGGGACGATCACCGTCCGCTCCGGGTCGGCCTTCGCCGTCACCGACGTCTGGCGCGTCGCGGGCGACGGCTTCTCCGTGCACCGCGACGTCGAGGTGCTGGCGGCCGGCGGCGACCTCGGCTTCTCCACCGCCGTCTCGCTCGGGCTGACCGGGTCCGACGACCTCCGCGACTACGAGTGCTTCGCCCCCGGCGCCTGGTACCGCGACAACGCCTTCGGGCCCGCGGACGCGATGGGCCGCGACCCCGGCGGCGAGTACTTCTGGCGCACCGAGACGCACTACGCGCTGCCGCTGTTCGCCGCGCAGAGCCTCGCGACCGGCGAGACCGTGGCGCTCTCGCGCTGGGCGGCCGACGCGACGCTGCCGCGCCTGGACGTGGTCCGCTCGGAGAACTTCACCGACCCGGAGTGCACCGTCGGCTCGATCGGCCTGAGCCGCCCGCAGGGCACGACGCTGAACTACCTCTACTACGGCTTCGGCGTGCGGACCCCGCTCGACGTGCCGCCCGCGGGCCTGTCGATCGACTACGTCCACCCGGGCGCCGACGGCGAGCGCCCGATCGACAACCCCTACTCCGGCCTCGACTACGACGCCGCCCCGAAGGCCCTGCAGCGGGTGAACCACCCGGTCGAGGTCGGCTTCCGCCAGCGCTACGCCGTCGCGGTCGACCTCGGCCGGTACGACGACTTCGCGACGATGATGCGCGCCACCTGGCGCAGCACCTACGCCCGGCTCCGCGACGACCTGTTCGAGGTCGACAACGAGCGGCACTTCCACCACGGCATGGCGATCCTCCAGCGCCTCACCCGCCGCTACGGCGACTCCTGGGGCCTGCCGTTCGCCTGCCAGCTGCCGGACCTCGACGTCTCGAGCGTCTCCTTCCAGTTCGGCTTCGTCGGGCAGCAGCCCGGCATCGGCTACCAGCTGCTGCGCTACGGCGACCGCGAGGGCGTGCCGGAGGCGTTCGAGCAGGGCGTCGGCATCGTCGACTTCTGGGCGCGGACCGCGCTGCCCGAGTCGGGCCCGCCGCGGATGTGCTTCAACCCCTCGCTCGGCGGCTTCGAGCCGTACCCGCACTACCTGCGGATGCTCGCCGACGGCGTCGAGGCGATCCTCGACGCCTACCTGCACCTGCGCGACCTCGGCGACGAGCGCCCGCTCTGGCTCGAGTTCTGCCGGCGAACCGCCGACTGGCTGCTCGTCGTGCAGGACGCCGACGGCAGCTTCCACCGCGCCTACAACGCCGACGGCTCGGTGCGGATGGACTCGCGCTCGAACACCCCGAGCGTGATCCGCTTCCTCGTGCAGCTGCACCTCGTGACGGGGGAGGGGCGCTACCGCGCGTCCGCCGTGCGCGCCGGCGAGTGGTCGTTCGCGAACATCCACCGCACGCTGGAGTACCGCGGCGGCACCTGCGACAACGCCGACATCCAGGACAAGGAGGCGGGCATCTACGGGCTGTTCGGCTTCCTCGCGCTGTACGACCTGACGGAGGAGCCGCGCTGGCTGGAGGGCGCCGTCCGCGCCGCCGACTACACGGAGACCTGGACCTACGCGTGGTCCTTCCCGGTCCGCGCGCCCTGGGCGCATCCCTTCAACCGGTACTCGATCAGCGGACAGAGCATCATCACCCTCGGCGGCGGCGCCGACGTCTACATGGCGGCCTGCTCGTACAGCTACTACCGACTGCACCTGATCACGGGCGACGAGCACTACCTCGATTTCGCCGAGTTCCTGCACCGCAACACCCGCCAGTCGACCGACGTCGACGGCAGCATCGGCTACGCGATGCCCGGCCTCGGCCACGAGAGCGGCGACTTCGCGACCCAGACCCTGCGCAGTCACCACCACTGGCTGCCCTGGTGCACCTTCGTCGAGGTCGACCCGGCCTCGCGCCTGCGCGACACCTTCGGCGTCTACGAGATCGCCGACGCGCAGCGCCTGCCCACCGCCGAGCGGGCGGCCCGCAACCGCGTCTACGACCGCTACGGGCACTCGCGGAGCTGACCCGACCCACCGCATCCGGCGCGCGTCTCGTTCTCACGTCGACGCGGCCACACGGCGGGTCCGGCGGCCAGCGGGGACGACACCCGTTGCGCTGCTCCGCCTCCGTCGGCGGAGCGGAGCTCGTTCCGCGTGCCGCAGCCGTACCCTCCGCAGCGCCCTCAGCCGCGCCACTCCACGTCCACGCGCACCGCCTCCGCACCGAGCTCCAGCCCGCTCGACACCTCGCGCCCGTCGACGCGCAGCACCGCGTCGCGCAGCGTGCGCACCCGCGTCCCGCCCGCCGGTGCCAGCCACTCCGCGCTCGGCACCCGCCGCACCCACAGCGACGCCCGTCCCGGCGACCACTCCAGCCGGTCCACGACCACCCCGCCGCGCGCGCGCAGCCCCGTCACGGCACCCCGCGCCCACGCGGACGGCAGTGCCGGCAGCACCGTCAGCGTCTCGTCATCCGATCCCAGCAGCATCGCCGCCACGAGCCCCGGCAGTCCGCCGCTGGCGTCGAGGTTGAAGATCCGCCCCGCGTCGTGCCGGGTCGTCAGCGTCGGTGACCAGTGCTCGACCGCGAGCCACTCCGCGCAGGTCAGCGCCGCGTCCCCGTCACCCAGCGCCGCCGCCGCGACGCCCACCTGCACCAGCCCGAACGCCATCTCCATCCGCCCGGGAGGAGCGGTCGGCGCCTCGGCCCGCCACGCGATCTTCGCCGCCACCGTCGCCGCCGCGGCGGCCCGCAGCCGCACCGCGGAGGCGCCGGGGCCCTCGAAGGCCGCGTCGCCCGCGTACCAGAGCGGGTACAGCTGCGACGCGTGCCGGTGCGCGATCTCCTCCGCGAACCGCGGGTCGATCCACTCCGCCAGCGTGCCGTCCTCGGCGACCCGGTACTCCGGCAGCTCCGCGACCACCCGCGCCCAGCGCTCGTCGAGCGAGTCGTCGCCGCGGGCCCGGCCGAGCAGCGCCGTCGCCCGCGCGGCGTCCCGCAGCACGGCGACGTCGATCGTCGCATCGACCGCTATCGGCGAGCGCGCACCACCCGGTGTGTTCTCGGGGGAGTAGGAGGGGACGATCCGGCGCACCCCGTCGACCACGGTCGTCCCGGTCTCGGCGAAGCGCAGCACGCCCTCGGCCAGCTCCCACAGCCGGTCGTCGACGATGCCGCGGTCTCCCGTGGCCGCGACGGCGTCGGCGGCCAGGCGCAGCACCCAGCCGCCGCAGCCCGTCCAGAAGAGGTGCGGGTAGCTCGCCGCGAAGTGGTCGGCGCGGCCGTGGGTCGACATCCGCGACGGCAGGAGCATCCCCTCGGACCCGTAGACGAGGCGCGCGTTGTCGCGGTAGTCGTCGAGGTGCGGCAGCACCAGCTCCAGGATCGACAGCGCCAGCTCGGGCGTGCCGGTCGGGATCATGCCCGCCATCGCTCCGTTCTGGACGTTGCCGTTCAGCGTGTAGTCGGCCGACCACGCCGGCCGCCAGGTGCCCTGCCAGACGCCCTGCAGCGTCGGCGGCAGCTCGCCGGTCGACGCGACGATGTTGGCCCGGCCGCTCAGCCAGGCCAGCTCGACCACGCGGCGGCGCGCGCCCTTGTCGCCGGCGCGGGCGGCGTCCCACAGGTCCTCGGTCAGCTCGGCGTCGGAGGCGCCGTCGAGATCCAGCACGGAGGCGCCGACCAGCCGGCCGTGCCCCTGGCGCTGGGCGTCGCGCAGCTCCTCCCAGGAGAGGTCGGCGGAGGCGTCGGGAGCCGCGCCGATCGCGACGTCCAGCCGGAGCACGCGGGCGACCCCCGCGGAGATCTCCACGTCCGAGACGGCGGCGCCCCCGGCCACGCGCCACGTCGCTCCGCTCGTCGCCCGCGTCACGGCGCGGATCGCGGTCGGGCCCTCGCCCGCCTCGGCCGTGAGCACCGCGGAGGCGCCGCCCTCGACGTGCGACGAGACCACGACCGAGGCGTCGGGCACGCCGGTGTCGAAGGAGGTCGCCTCGCCGGCCCCGAGCGCGAGCTCGACGGTGACGACGGTGTCCGCGGAGGACTCCAGAGCCAGCCGGACGCCCTCGCCGCCGTGCGGGGCGAGCAGGCGCACGGCGTGGCGGCCGCCGTCCTCGTCGGTCCACTCCACCGCGGCCTCGCCGCCGAGCGGATCGATCAGGCGGACCGCGGAGGCGACGCCGCCGGGGGTGCGCAGCGTGACGGTCGCGCAGAGGCCGAGCGGGTCGGTCCAGATCAGGCCGCCGTCGTAGCCGCTGTCGCGGGCGGCGCGGGCGAGCAGGGCGGTGGCGGTGTCGGAGTCGCCGGCCAGCAGGGCGCCGCGCAGCTCGTCGCGGACGCCGGCGAGGTCGGGCGCGTCCGGGCGCGGATTGACGGGGAGGAACCAGCGCTCGTGGGCGAGCGGGACGGTCAGGGAGTCGGCCGGGCCGTGCACCACGGCGCCGACGCGGCCGCTGCCGACGATCAGGCCCTCCTCCCAGGTCGGGGCCGCAGTGGCGGTGACGAGGGTGGGCGTGCGCGACAGTGCGCCGGCGATCGGGGCGATGATCGGTTCCTTTCGGGCTCGCGGGAGTGCCTGATATGTTGCGTGAACCCTCAAATTACCTCTCCCGGTGCGACGGCGCGCGGGAGTCGAGAGTTAGGAATCCGCGATGACGCGACCGATCACCCTCTTCACCGGCCAGTGGGCCGACCTCCCGTTCGAGGAGGTGGCGCGCCTCGCGGGGGAGTGGGGCTACGACGGCCTCGAGATCGCCTGCTGGGGCGACCACATCGACGTGGCGCGCTGGGACGACACGGAGTACGTGCAGAGCCGGAAGGACATCCTCGAGCGCAACGGCCTCCAGGTCTTCGCGATCTCGAACCACCTCACCGGCCAGGCGGTCTGCGACGACCCGATCGACGAGCGCCACCGCGACATCCTCAGCGACCGCGTCTGGGGCGACGGCGACCCCGAGGGCGTCCGGCAGCGCGCCGCCCAGGACCTCAAGGACACCGCCCGCTTCGCCGCCGCGCTCGGCGTGACGCAGGTCAACGGCTTCTCCGGCTCGTCGATCTGGAAGGGCGTGGCCATGTTCCCGCCCGCCTCCGACGAGTGGATCGCCGCCGGCTACCAGGACTTCGCCGACCGCTGGAACCCGATCCTCGACGTCTTCGAGGAGGTCGGCGTCCGCTACGCGCTCGAGGTGCACCCGAGCGAGATCGCCTACGACTACTGGACCGCCAAGCGCACCCTCGAGGCGATCGGCCACCGCGCCTCGTTCGGCTTCAACTTCGACCCGTCGCACTTCGTCTGGCAGCAGCTCGACAGCGTCGCGTTCGTGCTCGACTTCGCCGACCACATCTTCCACGTGCACGTGAAGGAGTCGGTCACCAACCTCGACGGCCGCAACGGCGTCCTCGGCTCGCACCTGCCGTGGGCGAACCCGCGCCGAGGGTGGACCTTCGTCTCGACCGGGCACGGCGCCGTCCCGTGGGAGCCGGTGTTCCGCGCGCTCAACGCGATCGGCTACACCGGCCCGACCAGCGTCGAGTGGGAGGACGCCGGCATGGACCGCCTCGACGGCGCCCCCGAGGCCCTGGCCTTCGTGAGGAAGCTCAACGCGATCAGGCCGCCGGCCGACGCCTTCGACGCGGCGTTCTCGACCTCGCGCGACTGACCGCACGCCTGCATCCCGGAGGCCGGAAGGACCGACTGCCCGCGAGGGCCGTCCGGGCCTCCCGGCCTCCGTCGTGCTGCGAGCGCGTCCGCAACCGGGGCCGGGACGCTGCAGCGGGCGCCGAACGGGCCGGAGAGGGCGATCCGCCCTCGATCGCGGACGTGATCCAGGTCGGTCTCGGCGGCGGGCCCCCGCCCCGACCCGGCGGCGTGCCGGGAACGACGGACGGCCGACCCCCCGCAGGGAGCCGGCCGTCCGGCCTCGCAGGATCTACAGGCCCTGGGAGAGGCGGTAGTACGCCGCGTTCGAGCGGATGTCGGACTCGAAGCCGCGGAGGGTGGTCGACTCGTCGATCACCAGGAGCTCGACGCCGGCGATGCGGGCGAAGTCCTCCCACGCCTCCAGGCCGATCTGCGTCGTCATGACCGTGTGGTGCGCGGCACCGGCGGTGATCCAGGCGGCGGCGCTGGTGCCGAAGTCCGGGGCGGGCTGCCAGACGGCGCGGCCGACGGGCAGGTGCGGGAGCGTCTGGGGCGGCTCGACGTTCTGGACCTTGTTCGCGACCAGGCGGAAGCGCTCGCGGACGTCGCTCAGGGCGACCACCACGGCGGGGCCGGCGTCGGCGGTGAAGACCAGGCGCACCGGGTCCTCGCGGCCGCCGATGCCCAGCGGGTGGATCTCGAGCGAGGCGCGCTTCGACGACAGGGACGGCGAGACCTCGAGCATGTGCGCGCCGAGGATGAGCTCCTCGCCGGGCGTCATGTCGTAGGTGTAGTCCTCCATCAGGCTGGTGCCGCCGGGGAGGCCGGCGCCCATGACGGCGGCGATCCGGATGAGGACGGCCGTCTTCCAGTCGCCCTCTCCGCCGAAGCCGTAGCCGTCGGCCATGAGGCGCTGCACGGCGAGTCCGGGGAGCTGGCGGAGCCCGCCGAGGTCCTCGAAGCTGTCGGTGAACGCCTCGAAGCCGCCCTCCTCCAGGAACGAGCGCAGGCCGATCTCGACCGCGGCGCCGTAGCGGAGCGACTCGTGGCGCTCGCCGCCGGGGAGCAGCTCGGGGACCACGTCGTAGCTCTCGAGGTACTCCGCGACGAGGGCGTCGATCTGCTCGGAGGTGGCGGCGTCGACGCGCTCGACGAGCTCGTTCACGCCCCAGGTGTTGACGCTGACGCCGAGGCGGATCTCGGCTTCGGTCTTGTCGCCCTCGGTGACGGCGACGTTGCGCATGTTGTCGCCGAAGCGGGCGACCTTCATGCTCCGCGAGGCGGACCAGCCGGCGGCCGCGCGCGACCAGGTGCCGATGGCCTCGGTGACGCGGGCGTCGCTCGCGTGGCCGACGACCGTCTTCCGGGGCACGCTCATCCGGCTGAGGATGTAGCCGTGCTCGCGGTCGCCGTGCGCGGCCTGGTTGAGGTTCATGAAGTCGAAGTCGATGTCCTGCCACGGCAGGGCGACGTTCGCCTGGGTGTGGAAGTGCAGCAGCGGCTTGGCGAGCGCGTCGAAGCCGTGGATCCACATCTTCGAGGGGCTGAAGGTGTGCATCCAGGTGATGACGCCCACCACGGAGTCGTCGGAGTTCGCCTCGATCATGGTGCGGCGGATGGCGTCGGAGCTCTTCAGCACCGGCTTCCACTCGACGGTCACGGGGATCGCGCCCGCCTCGTTCAGCTGCGCGACGACGGCCTGCGACTGCTCGGCGACCTGGCGGAGGGTGTCCTCGCCGTAGAGGTCCTGGCTGCCGGTCAGGAACCAGACGGTGCGGGTGGCGAGGTCGGGGATGATGCTCTGGTACACGCTCATGCGATGGCTCCGGTGGGGTTCTGTCCGTAGACGTTCTGGTAGCGGTCGAACAGGGCGTCGATCGACTCCTGCGGGATGGGGACGAGCTCGCCGCCCTGGCGCGCGAGGTGCACGGTGCGGGCGACGTCCTCGGCCATGACGGCCGCCTTGACGGCGTCCTTCGCGTCCTTGCCGATGGTGAAGACGCCGTGGTTCTGCATCAGGACCGCGCGCGAGCGGTGGCCGCTGAGGGTCGCGACGATGCCGCGGCCGATGGAGTCGTCGCCGATGATCGCGAACGGGCCGATGGGGATCTCCCCGCCGAACTCGTCGGCCATCGCGGTGATGACGCAGGGGATCGACTCGGCGCGGGCCGCCCACGCGGTCGCGTAGGTGGAGTGCGTGTGCACGACTCCGCCGACCTCGGGCATCTCGCGGTACACGTAGGCGTGCGCCGCGGTGTCGCTGGAGGGGCTGCGGTCGCTGCCGGGGGTGCCGGGGACGACGTTCCCGTCGAGGTCGCAGAGGATCATGTTCTCGGGCGCGAGGTCGTCGTAGGAGACGCCGCTGGGCTTGATCACGAAGAGGTCGGCGCCGGGCACGCGGCCCGAGATGTTGCCGCCGGTCCAGATGACGAGGCCGTAGCGGACGAGCTCGGAGTGCAGCCGCGCGACGTCCTCGCGGACGCGGGCGATCGCCTCCTCGACGGCGGGGGTCTGGGTGGTCATGCGGTAGCTCCCTGGTTCTGCGGGTCGGTGAGGGTCTCGACGGCGGTCTGCTCGACGGCGAGGCCGGCGCGGTAGCGCTTGAGGTAGGCGGAGAAGCCGGCGACGTCGTCCGCGTCGGGGGCGACGGTCTCGAAGCCGGAGTCGCCGAAGACCTGATCGGTGAGGTACGCGTCGAGCGCGACTCCGCTCTGCAGACGGTAGGCGGCGAGCACCGCCATGCCCCACGGGCCGCCCTCGGAGGCGGTCGCGGCGACCGAGACCGGGGCGTCGAGCGCGCCGGCGAGGAAGCGCTGGGCGACCCCGGCGGTGCGGAACATGCCTCCGTGCGCGAACATCTCGTCGATCCGGACGCCCTCGCCCGCGAGGACGCGCATGCCCAGCGCCAGGGTGCCGAACACGCCGTAGAGCTGCGCGCGCATGAAGTTGGCGAGCGTGAGGCGCGAGTCGGGAGTGCGCACGACGAGCGGGCGGCCCTCGACCAGCCCGGCGATCGGCTCGCCCGCGAGGTGGTTGTAGGCGAGCAGTCCGCCCGCGTCCGCCTCGCCCTCGAGCGCCTCGGCGAAGAGGGTGCCGTAGACGGCGTCGCTGTCGGAGGGTCCGCCG
Source organism: Rathayibacter sp. AY1D9 (assembly GCF_002932395.1). NCBI lineage: Bacteria > Bacillati > Actinomycetota > Actinomycetes > Micrococcales > Microbacteriaceae > Rathayibacter > Rathayibacter sp. AY1D9. The sequence goes on along the minus strand of NZ_PSVQ01000024.1, from coordinate 354 downwards.
GACGCGGCGGCGAACCGCGAGAACAGGCCGACCCAGCCGGCGAGCTCGCTGGCTCCGTTGTTGCAGTGGACCATCGCGACGAGGTCGCCGGCGGGGGTCGCGACGAGGTCGAGCTCGTGGTGCACGCTCTCCAGCGGGCCCTCGAGGACGACCATGGCGAAGATGCTGGTGCCGGCGCTGACGTTGCCGGTGCGCGGGGCGACGGAGTTGGTCGCCACCATGCCGGTGCCGGCGTCGCCCTCGGGCGGGCAGGCGGGGGCGCCGACGCCGGCTCGCTCACCGCCGAGGGCGCGCTCCTGCTCGACCCCACCGGCTCCCTCCGACCCGGCGCCCGCGGGGAGCACGGCGGGCAGC